>NZ_JADDIL010000036.1:0-88541 GCF_020826795.1 Microtetraspora sp. AC03309
AGCCGGGCGTGCCCGGCTCGAACCCCACCCGGGCGCGCCCGGGCCGCCCCCCGGCCGGGTGCGGTTCGACACCGGTACGCCGCACGGCCCCGCCCTTCCTCCAGAGGGGCGGGGCCGCGGCATGTCCGGAGGCTCGTACGATTTCGGCATGCGTGCTGTGGTCCGCCTCGGGGCGGCCGTGCTGGTCGCGGGGGCGGTGACGGCCCTGCCCGCCGACGCGCCGCCCGACCGGGCGCTGGCCACCGCGCGCGCGGTCATGCGCGAGCATCCCGAGATGTGGGCCGGAGCGTCGCTCGTCAGAGGACAGCACGCCCTCGTGATCGGCGGCCGGACGGCGGCCGATCCCCGGTCCGCCTCGCGATCCCTCTCGGCGCCCGGAGCCCGTCCGGAGGTACGCCCCGGCTCGGTGCCGGTCGCGGTGCCGGTCGCGGGGCTGGCCGCCGTGGCCGACTCCGCCCGCCGTACGGTCGCGCGGGTCTGGGGGTCCGTGGACGCGGTGATCCTCGTCCCCGCGACCGACGCGCAGGCCGCCGTGCTCGCCTCGCCCGCCGGAGTGACGGGCCTCGCCGCTTTGGCCGACGTCGATCACGTCATCGTCGCGCCCTCGGGTTTCGCCCGCCTGTCGGAGACCGGGCGTCGCGTCGTGCTCGCCCACGAGCTGACGCACGTCGCCACCGGGGCCGCGGTCGCCGGTGACATGCCGGCCTGGCTGGTGGAGGGTTTCGCCGACTACGTCGGCTATCTCGACAGCGGCCTGACCGCCCGTGCCGTCGCCGCGGAACTCGCCGCCGAGGTCCGCGCCGGCACGCTCCCCGCGATGCTGCCCGGCCGTGAGGCGTTCCGCCCCGGCTCGGTACGGCTCCCGCAGGCGTACGAGGAGGCGTGGCTGGCCTGCCTGTACATCGCCGAGCGGTACGGGGAGAGGGCCCTGGTGGGCCTCTATCGCGCGGCGAGCGACCATGATCTCGCCACGGCGCTGGTAAAAACATTGGGCACGAACCTCGCGGAGCTCACCGCGGCCTGGCGAGAGTACGTGCGGAGCGAGCTCGCCTGACGCGCCGCCCGCGAGAGGCCACCGGGGGACTGTGAAGGGGTGATGGGGATGCCACGGAGTGACGTCGCCGGCCGGGTCGGCGGGCCCGGAGCCGGCACGGGATCCGGGAGCCGGGCGGCGGGGATCGCGCTGCTGGTCCTGGGAGCGGTCCTGATGGGGGTCGTCGCCGTCACGACCCCGTGGAACGTCCTCGGCCCCGGCGCCCCGGAGGTGCGCCCGGATCCCGCGCGGGACTTCACCCCCGCGCAGCTCGCCCGCGCCGACGCCTTCGACGCGGCGACCTCGCTTCCCGGCTATCTGTCGCTCGCGCTGACGCTGGTCATCGCGGGCGTGCTCGTCCTCACCCCGGTCGGCGCCCGGCTGATCGGACGGATCAGAGGGCCCTGGTGGGTGAGGGCGATACTCGGCGTGCTGGGCGTCTACGTCGTCTCGCTGCTGCTGAGATGGCCGCTCGGGATGTGGATGGAGACCGTGCTGCGGGAGTACGGCCTGTCCACGCAGACGTGGGGCACGTGGACCGCCGACCGGCTGAAGAACTTCGGCCTCCAGGTCGTGCTCTCCGGTGTCGCCGTGCTGGTGATCGTCGCGCTTGCCCGGAAATGGCCGCGCACCTGGTGGATCCCCGCGTCCCTCGGCGCCTTCACGCTGACCGTCGTGCTGTCCTTCGCCTACCCGGTCGTGGTCGAACCGATGTTCAACACGTTCACGCCGTTGCCCGCCGGGCAGTTGCGCGCCGACCTGCTCGCGATGGCCGCGAAGGACGGCGTTCCTGTCAAGGACGTGCTTGTCGCCGACGCCTCCCGCCGCACCACCGCGCTCAACGCGTACGTTTCGGGGTTCGGGGCGACCCGCCGGATCGTGGTGTACGACACGCTGGTCAGCCAACCGGCGGACGAGGTCAAGCTGATCGTCGCGCACGAACTCGGCCACGCCAAGCGCGACGACGTCCTCTACGGCACGCTGGTGGGCGCGCTCGGCGCGGCGGCGGGGACCTGCCTGCTGTTCATCGCCGTCCAGGCGCTGCGCCGGCGCGCGGGCGTGTCCTCCGCGGGCGACCCCCGGGCCGTCGGCCTGCTCGTCGGCCTCATCTCCCTCGGCACCGTGCTGTCCGGCCCCGCGCAGAACGTGGTGAGCCGCCAGATCGAGGCCCGCGCCGACGCGCACGCGCTCGACCTCACCAGGGACCCCGCCACGTTCGTGGCGATGCAGAAGAGCCTCGCGGTGCGCAACATCTCGGATCTCTCGCCGAACGCCGTGGAGTACCTGCTGTACGCCTCGCATCCCTCGACCGCGGAGCGCATCGCCATGGCCAGGTCCTGGGCGGGACTCAACGGCCTGCCGCGACCATGACGGCACGGCCATGAACAGGGGTGAGCCCGGAGGAGCGGCCGTGGACAGGACGCTGTTCGTCACCAACGACTTCCCGCCCAGAGCCGGAGGCATCCAGGCGTTCGTCCACGGGCTCGCCTCCCGCCTCGACCCGGCCTCGGTCGTGGTCTACGCCCCGCGATGGAAGGGGTGCGAGGCGTTCGACGCGCGGCAGCCGTACGAGGTGGTGCGGCATCCGACGTCGCTGATGCTGCCCACGCGGCGGGTGGCGCGCCGGGCCGCGGAGCTGGCGAGGGACTGCGGCACCGTCGTCTTCGGCGCCGCGGCCCCGCTCGGCCTCCTCGCCCCCGCGCTGCGCGACGACGGAGCCCGGCGGATGGTGATGCTGACGCACGGCCACGAGGCGTCCTGGGCCAGGCTGCCGATCGCCCGCGACCTCCTGCGGCGCATCGGCGAGAGCGCCGACGTGGTCACCTACCTGGGCGGATACACACGCCGCCACCTCGCCCCGCACATCGCCGCGACCAAGCTCGTACGGCTCGCGCCGGGCGTGGACACCTCGGTCTTCCGCCCCGGCGCGGGAGGCGCGCTGATCAGGAGATCGCTGGGACTCGGCGCCCGGCCCGTGGTCGTCTGCGTCTCCCGGCTGGTGCCGCGCAAGGGGCAGGACACCCTGGTCCGCGCGTGGCCGCTGGTCCGTGCCCGGGTCCCCGACGCGGCGCTGCTGCTGGTCGGGGGAGGCCCCTCCCGCGACGCGCTGCGGCGGGTGGCGGCCAGGAGCGGGCTGGGGGACTCCGTGTTGTTCACCGGCTCCGTGCCATGGTCCGCGCTGCCGTCGTACTACGACGCCGGCGACGTCTTCGCCATGCCGTGCCGTACCCGCATGGGCGGGCTGGACGTGGAAGGGCTCGGCATCGTCTATCTGGAGGCGTCCGCGACCGGCCTTCCCGTCGTCGCCGGCTCGTCGGGAGGCGCCCCCGACGCCGTACGGCACGGCGAGACGGGCCTGGTCGTCGACGGGACGTCACACGAGGAGGTAGCGGACGCGCTGGTCGAGCTGTTGCGCGATCCCGCCCGCGCCCGCGTGATGGGCGAGCGCGGCCGGATGTGGATCGAGGAGGAGTGGCGCTGGGATCTCGTCGCCGCGCGCTTCTCCGCACTGCTGGGGGCGGACCGCACCGAGGAGGGGCCGGCGGACCCGCCCCGGGATCGCGCGATCCCGGGCGGCGGGCAGTCGGACCCTCCCTAGGGTCCCGCGCGGCACTCCCCGCCCCGGCGCGTCGCCCGGGGCTCGCGCCGTCGGGTCCTATCCGTACAGCTCGTCGATCTGCTTGGCGAAGTCCCGCGTCACGACGTGCCGCTTGATCGACTGCTTCGGCGTGACGTGGCCGCTGTCCTCGCTCAGCTCGATGTCGAGGATCACGAACTTCTTGATCTGCTCCGCCTTGGAGACCGACAGGTTGGCGTTGTCCACCGCCTGCTGCACCTCGGCCACCACGGCCGGGTCGGTGCAGAGCTCGGCCATCGAGGCGCCGGACCGCCCGTTGGCCTCCTTCCACTGCTCCATGGCCTCGGGGTCGAGCGTGACCAGCGCGGCGACGAACGGCCGGTCGTCGCCGACCACCATCACCTGGCTGACCAGCCGGTGCGCCCGGATGCTGTCCTCCAGCGGGCCCGGCGCGACGTTCTTGCCGGCGGCGGTGACGAGGATCTCCTTCTTCCTGCCGGTGATGCGCAGGTAGCCGTCCTTGTCCAGCTCTCCCACGTCGCCCGTGTGGCACCAGCCCTGCGGGTCGATGGCCTCCTTGGTGGCCCGCTCGTTGTTCCAGTAGCCGGCGAACACGTGGCGGCCCTTGACCAGGATCTCGCCGTCGTCGGCGATACCGATCGTGACGCCCGGGAACGGCTTGCCCACGGTGCCCACCTTGTTCGCGCCCGGGATGTTGACGCTCGACGGCGCGCTCGTCTCGGTGAGGCCCCAGCCCTCGAACACCTCGATGCCGACGCCGCGGAAGAAGTGGCCCAGCCGCTCGCCGAGAGCGGAGCCGCCGGAGACGGCCGCGCTGAGCGAACCGCCGGTCGCCGCCCGCAGCTTGCCGTAGACGAGCTTGTCGAAGGCCGCGTGCTTGAGGCGGAGGCCGAGAGAGGCACCGCCGGTGCTCTCCGCCTTGCTCCACTCGATCGCCACCTTGACGGCGCTGTGGAAGATCTTGCCCTTGCCCTCGGACGTGGCCTTGAGCTCGGCCGCGTTGTAGACCTTCTCGAACACCCGGGGCACCCCGAGCAGGAAGGTCGGCTTGAACGACTGCAGGTCCGGGGCGACGTTCTTCATGTTGGCCGTGTGCCCGATCACGGTGGACGTCTCGATGAGGACGATCTGGATGATCCTCGCGAAGCTGTGCGCGAGCGGCAGGAACAGCAGCGCGGCGCGGTCCTGCACGTCGAACAGCAGCTCGAGCGGGCCGTGCGCCACGTTCCGCGCGGTGAACAGCAGGTTGTCGTGGGTGAGCTCGCACCCCTTGGGGCGGCCCGTGGTGCCCGACGTGTAGATGATCGTCGCGAGGTCGCGGCCGCCCCGCGCGGCCCGCCGCTCGGCCAGCGTGTCGTCGGACACGTCGGCGCCGAGCCGGGTGAGCTCCTCGAGACCGCCGTCCTCGATGCGCCAGACGGAGGCCAGGTCGGGTACGGCCTCCCTGACCGTCTGCTCGTGCGACTCCTGCTCGACGAACACGCCCTTGGAGCCGCTGTCGGAGATGATCCACTTGACCTGCTCGGCGGAGGAGGTCTCGTAGATCGGCACCCCGACCGCGCCCGCGGTCCAGATGGCGTAGTCGATGACGGTCCACTCGTAACGCGTACGCGACATGAGCGCCACCCGGTCGCCGAGCTCGACGCCCGCGGCGATCAGGCCCTTGGCGACGCCCGCGACCTGGTCGCGGAACTCCCGCGCGGTCACCGGAACCCAGGCGTCGCCGTCCTTGCGCCGGATCACCACGGCGTCCGGTTCGTCGACACCACGCTGGAACACCGTGTCTGTGCAGTTCGCGGACAACGGGACGTCCACCAGCACGGGAACGCTGTACTCGCGCACGGTCACTCCTTCGGGCGCGCTCCTAATGGTCTCCACGGTCGAGGCTGGAGCGGGAATCGGCCTCACCGGACGCTACCGTGCGAAGTTACGCGTGGGTAGATCCGTCACCCAGGCGTTATCTGGGCATTCGCACGCTATCAGGGCGGCTACGCCGGACCGCCGACCCGCATACGCCGTGAAGGAGTCGCGACCCGCTCCTTACCGTCGCGGGCGCGCGTTCCCGCGACCAGCGGTGTGACCAAGCGCTAGAGCGCCACCCCGGCCGTGTCCGGGGACCGGTATTACGATGTCCCGCATGCGGGTCCATGTCGTCAGTGACGTTCACGGCCGGGCCGACGCCCTGGCGCGGGCGGGCGACGGCGCCGACGCCCTGGTGTGCCTGGGCGACCTCATCCTCTTCGTCGACTACGCCGACCACTCCCGCGGGATCTTCGCCGACCTGTTCGGGCGGGAGCGCGCGGCCGAGTTCATCGGGCTGCGCACCGCCGGCCGGTTCGACGAGGCGCGGGCCATGTCGGCGCGGCTGTGGTCCACGCTCGAAGGCGACCCCCGGGACCACATCGAGGCGGCGGTGCGCCGCCAGTACGCCGAGATTTTCCGGGCGATGCCGGAGCCCGCCTACCTGACGTACGGGAACGTCGACATCCCGCGCCTGTGGCCGGAGTTCGCCCGGCCCGGCCATCTCGTCCTCGACGGGACCACCGCCGAGATCGGCGGCCTGACCTTCGGATTCGTCGGCGGGGGCCTGCGCACGCCCTACCGCACGCCGTACGAGATCGACGACGAGGAGTACGCGAGGAAGGTCGAGGCGGTGGGCGAGGTGGACGTGCTGTGCTGTCACATCCCGCCCGCGATCCCCGAACTGCTGTACGACGTGGTCGCCCGCCGGCTGGAACGCGGCAGCGAGGCCACGCTGGAGGCGATCAGGAGGACCCAGCCGAGATACGCCCTGTTCGGGCACGTGCACCAGCCCCTGGTGAGCAGGACCCGGGTGGGCCGGACCGAATGCGTCAACGTCGGCCATTTCCGCGGGCGCGGCACGCCTTTCGCCCTGGAATGGTGAAGTACGGTTAGCCCATGGCTGATCGAACCACGTCGAGCATCACGATCGGCGCCGACCGGGCGTCGATCATGACCGTGATCGCCGACTTCCCCGCCTATCCCGAGTGGGCCGGCCAGGTGAAGTCCGCGAGCGTCCTGGACACGGGCACGGAGGGCCGCCCGTCACGGGTCCGGTTCGTCCTCGACGCCGGAGTGATCAGCGATGACTACGTCCTCGGCTACGACTGGTCCGACGACGCCGCCGTGAGCTGGCACGTCGTCGAGGCGGGGAAGATGGTGTCCGGCCTGAACGGCAGCTACCGCCTCGCCGAGACCGCCGGCGGCACCGAGGTGACGTACGAGCTGGCCGTGGACCTCAAGGTGCCGATGATCGGCATGATCAAGCGCAAGGCCGAGAAGGTCATCATCGACACCGCGCTCAAGGGGCTCAAGAAGCGCGTCGAAGGCCGATGAGGGTTCTCCTCTTCACGGGGAAGGGCGGCGTCGGCAAGACCACCGCGGCGGCGGCGACGGCCACACTGGCCGCGGATCGCGGCCTGAAGACGCTGGTCGTCTCCACGGACACCGCCCACTCGCTCGCCGACGCGTTGTCCGCGTCCCCGTCGCAGGAGCCGGTCGAGGTGGCGCCCGGGCTGCACCTCCAGCAGGTCGACACCCAGAAGGCGCTCGAACGCCACTGGGGCGAGCTGCGGCAGTACGCCAAGAACGTGTTCCAGGAACTCGGCCTGGACGAGATCACCTCCGAGGAGATCACCGTCCTGCCCGGCGCGGAGGAGATCATCGCCCTCCTCGAACTGCGCGAGCAGGCCCGCACCGGCCGCTGGGACGTGATCGTGGTCGACTGCGCGCCGACCGCGGAGACGCTGCGGCTGCTCGCCCTGCCGGAGGCACTCGACTGGCACGTCAACCGGCTGCTTCCGACCGCCCGGCGGGTGCTGCGCGCGGTCTCGCCGGTGATGCGGCACCTCGCCAAGGTGAGCGCTCCCGAAGGCGCCGTCATATCGGCCGGGGAGCGGCTGCACCACGGGCTGATGGAGGTCCGCGAGCTGCTGACCGGCGACAACGCCTCCGTCCGGCTCGTGCTCACCCCCGAGGCCGTGGTCGTGGCCGAGGCCCGGCGCACGCTCACCTCCCTCAGCCTGTACGGCTACCGCGTCGACGCCGTCATCGCCAACCGAGTTTTCCCTGGGGGAGAGGACGCCGACGAGTGGCGGCGCGGCTGGGTCGAGGCGCAGGCCAGGCAACTGTCGGAGATCCACCAGTCGTTCGCTCCGCTGCCGATCCACACCGTCCCGTACCTGCCCGCCGAACCGGTCGGCCCGCGCGCCCTGGCACAGGTGGCCGCCGAGTTGTACGGCACGGCCGACCCGTTCGCGCCTCCCGCCGCCGAGCCGCCGATGCGCGTCGCGGCCGACGAGCTGGTCCTGGCTCTTCCGCTGGCCGACAAGGACGCCGTCGATCTGGCGCGCAAGGGGGAGGATCTGATCGTCACCGCGGGCGCCTACCGCCGGGTGATCGCGCTTCCCTCCGCCCTGGCTCGCAGGACGATCTCCACCGCGGTGCTCCGCGACGGGCACCTCCGGGTACGGTTCGAGACAGGAGGGGCGAAATGACGGAAAACAACGACACCAACGGCTCCCCCCGTCAGGACCCGCTCGGGTCGGTGGCGGAGGAGGCCATGAAGCTGTTCGACGCGCTGCAGCAGCGCGTGGGCCGCGAGCTGGGTAAGGGCTTCGTGAAGGGCGGCGTGAGCGGCCTCGGCGGCGCGGTCGGCGGCGTCTTCGGAGGCGGCTCCGGCGCGGGCCGTACCGAGGATGTGTGGGGTGAGGCGGTCGCCGGGCATGACCACGACGAGTACATCTGCCGGGCCTGCCCGGTCTGCCGGGTGATCGCCGCGGGCAAGGAATCGGGCGGCGACGTCACCGACCACCTGGTCGCGGCGGGCGGCGAGCTGGTCGCCGTGCTGCGCCAGGCGGTGGACGCCCTGCAGCAGCGCACGGCCCCGGCGAAGCAGCCGGAAGAGCCGCGAGTAGAGCACATCGACCTGGGCTGACAGAGGTTTCGAGCAATGGCCTTGACCATCGGCGTGGACATCGGCGGCACCAAGATCGCTTCAGGGGTCGTCGCGGAGGACGGGCGGATCATCGACCGTGCCCTGCGGCCCACCCCCGCCGCCAGTCCAGAACTGGTGGCCGAGGCCATCGCCGACGCGGCGATCGAGCTGGCCGCGCGGCACCCCGTGGAGGCGGTCGGCCTGGGAGCGGCCGGGTTCGTGGACGAGACCCGGTCGATCGTCAGGTTCGCGCCCAACCTGGTCTGGCGCGAGGAACCGCTCCGCAAGAAGGTCGCCGAGCTGGTCGGCCTCCCCGTCGTGGTGGAGAACGACGCCAACGCCACGGCCTGGGGGGAGTACCGCTTCGGTGCGGGCCGGGGCGAGAGCCATGTCGTGTGCGTGGCCCTGGGTACCGGCATCGGCGGCGGGATCGTCCTCGGGGGCGAGCTCTACCGCGGCCGCTGGGGCATGGGGGCAGAGCTGGGCCACATGCAGGTGGTGCCCGGCGGTCTGCCCTGCGGGTGCGGAAACCACGGCTGCTGGGAGCAGTACGCCAGCGGGAACGCCCTGGTTCGCGAGGCCAGGGTCAATGCCGCGGCGGACCCGGCCTCGGCGGCCCGCCTGCTGGAGCTGGCCGGGACGCCGGACGCCGTCGTCGGACAGCATGTCACCGACGCCGCCAGGGAGGGGGACGCGGCCGCTCTCGCGGCGTTCGCCTTCGTCGCCGGCTGGCTCGCCCAGGGGCTGGCCGACCTCGCCGCCATCCTGGACCCCGGCTGTTTCATCATCGGCGGAGGCGTCTCGGGCGCCGCGGACCTGTTCCTCGACCAGGTCCGCGCGGACTACGCCGCCCGGCTCACCGGCAGGGGGCATCGACCCCTCGCCGGCATCCGCGCCGCCGAACTCGGCCCGGCCGCCGGCATGGTCGGCTCGGCCGACCTCGCCCGGCTCCGCTAGACCACGTACGGCCGGTACGCGGGACAGGACAGGACGCAGGGACACGACCCGGGAGCGACGGCTGGCAGGCATCAGGATCGCCACGTACAACGTGCGCTCGGCACGGGACGACCGGAGGGCGCTCACCAGGGTCATCAGGGCCATCCGGCCGGACGTCCTGTGCGTCCAGGAGGCCCCGGCGCTCCCCGGCAGGCGGCGCCGGCTGGTCCGCGACGCGGGCATGACGGCCGCGGCCGGAGGCCGCCTCGCGGGAGTGGCGGTCCTCACCGGCCCCGCCGTACGGGTCCTGCACGCGGAGGTGCACCGGCTGCGCTGGTTTCCCGGGCTCGAACCCCGGGCCGTCGCCGTCGCGGTCGTCGAGAAGGACGGGCTTCGCCTGGTGGTGTGCTCCTTCCATCTCGATCTGCACCACGGGGCCCGGCTCCGGCATGCCGCCCAGATCGTGCCGATCATCGGTGGTCTCGCCCGGACCTTCGGGGCGCGTGCCGTACTGGGCGGGGACGTCAACGAGGAGCCCGGCGGGCCGACCTGGCGCTACCTCGCGAGCCGGTTCACCGACTGCTACGCCGAAGCGCCGAAGGGGGCGGGCGGAACCTACAGCGCCAGGGCGCCGGCCAAGCGCATCGACGGGATCTTCGCCGCTCCCGAGCTCGCCGTGGCCTGCTGCGGCGCGGCGGACGCGGCGCTTCCCGATCTCGTGGCCGCCACCGATCACCGTCCCGTGGTCGCCGATCTGCGCGCGTGGTCACCGGGCACCGGACCGGACACCGGATTCGGCGCTCAATCGGACTCCGGACCGCGCACGACCAGGAGCTGAACCGGGCACGGGACCGGGCGTCGGGCCGGAGATCGACCCGGGAATGGGTCGGAGATCGGTCGGGAGTGGGTCGGAGATCGACCGGAGATCGGCAGGGCGGGGAACCCATCGGGTAGGTCACATTCCGGACGGGAACCGTGACCTCGCGCACACGAGCCGCTCCGGTCCCCGTACGATTTGTTCATGACCCGCCGCCACAGACGGCGCGCGGCACCGCTTGGTGTGCTCCTCGCCGGTCTCGTGGCCGGCTCCCTCCTGTGCGCCACCTCGGTGGCGCACGCTCACGCCGAACCGGGCAGCCCGGAGTCGGACAAGCAGGCCGCGCGCAGCCGGACGTCGTCCGCGAAACTCCAGGCCGACGGCTCGCTGTCCGACGTCGCCGGCCTGTCGGAGAAGGACGTCTGGGCCGTCGGCCAGCAGGACGTCTGGGACTTCTGGCAGAACCAGGGCGTCATCACGCACTGGAACGGCACTGCCTGGACCGAGGTGGACGTCCGCAACGACACCACGGGCGCCGGGCACCTCCGCTCCGTCGCCGCCGCCGGCAAGAACGACGTGTGGGCGGTCGGGGACGGCCACGACGGCCTGCCGTACGTCGCGAGAGGCAACAGGGACGGGTTCGACCGGCTGACCATGCCCCAGCTCCGCGCCGGCGACTGGCTCGGCGCGGTCGCGGCCACGAGCGGCCGGGTGGTGCTGGTGGGCAGCAGGGACGGCAGGACGTTCGCGGCGGCGGCCGGCGGCCCCTCCTGGACCACGTGGGACACCGTCCAGGGCCCGGTCGGCGCGCTGTACGGCGTCGCCCTCGCCGGCAAGTCGGAGGGGTGGGCGGTCGGCGACTCCGGCTCCCGGCCGCTGATCATGCGGCTCACGTCGAGTGGTTGGAAGTTGTCCCACGTCCCGGTGGTCAAGGGCGGCTTCCTGCGCGACGTGTACGTCCAGAGCCGCAAGCGGGCGCTCGCGGTCGGCGGGGTCTACCAGCGGTCCGGGAAGATCACGCCTCTCGTGCTCACCTGGGACGGCGAGAGCTGGACCCGGGAGAAGCTCCCGATCCGCCAGGCCGAGCTGTACGGCGTGACGGGAGACGGCGACGGCGCGTTCTGGGTGTCGGGCTTCGACCCGCAGCGGCCCGGGACGGCCTTCCTTCTCACCTACACCGGCTCGAAGTGGAAGGTCGTGTACGGCGACTCGGTTCCCGACCGCACGGTCCGGCTGCAGGCGGTGACCAGGGTCGGCGAGACCACCATGGCGGTCGGGCACACGCTCGACGCGAGCGACCGCTACCGCGATGTGATCGAGACGTTCGGCTCGCCGGCAAAGTGAGCCGTACGGCTCGGACGATCCCGGCCTGACGGGGACCGGCGGGTCAGATGACCGCGCCGTCGTCCCATCCGGAGTCGGCGGGCGGGCCGTCGCCCATCCGGACGACCAGAGCCACGAATCCGCCGATGAACGCCGCCACGGCGGTGAAGACGATCCAGCCGTCCATCGGCCAGCTCAGCAGGGCCGCGAGCAGCAGGTAGGCGGGGCCGCCGAAGAGCGCCGCCCACGCCACCTTGGTGACGGCGTCCGCTCGGGGAAGCGGCGGCGGAGGTGGGGGAACGTAGTGGTCCTCGTCGTCGGAGGGGGCCTGCGCGGCCGCCGCCTGGACGGGCTCGGTGTCCTCCTTCTCCTCTTCGGCGGGCTCCTCCGGGACGTTCTCCCGGTCGGGCCATGGCTGACCGGCCGAGGTGTCCTCGGCTTTCTCATTGAAGGAGGCGACGATCTGACGCCAGACCTCGTCCTCGTCACTCTGCGGCGTCACTTCGATCCCGGGTCAGGAGTCCTTCGTCAAGGGTACCGAGGCATGGGCGCTGATGAAGTCGAGGCTCCCCGCGAAGATCGTGGAGGCATCGTTGTCCAACGTGGCGACATGGTAGCTGTCGGGTAGTTCTCTGATTTCCAGATTGTTCCCCATTCGTTCCCGGAGGAACTCCACACTCGCCGGTTTCACCACATGGTCCTGCGGGCTCCGGTATACCAGCACCGGTTGCGTGATCCGGTTCAGATCCGCCTGGACCAGCTTCCAGAAGCGCGGCAGCGTGGCCGCGGCCCTGACGGGGGTCCGGCCGTAGCCGATCTCGATGGCGCCCTCCTTCTTGATGTCGCCCGCCACGCCGGGAACCGACCGGAGGAACAACTTCAGCACCGGAGCCATCCGCAGCAGCGGCACGTCGTTCACCACTGAGGGGTTGACCACGACGACACCGCGGACCGCCTCGCCGTGGACCTCCGCGAGCCGGAGCGCCATGCAGCCGCCCATGGACAGGCCCATCACGAAGACCTCGGCGCAGGCTCCGCGCAGATCGGCGAACGACTTGTCCAGCTCGGCGTACCAGTCCTCCCAGCGGGTCCGGCTCATCTCCTGCCAGGTGGTGCCGTGCCCCGGAAGCCGGGGGAGGGAGACGGTCAGCCCGGCGGCCGCGAGGTACTCGCCCCACGGCCGCAGCGACTGCGGCGACCCCGTGAAGCCATGGCACAGCAGGACGCCGATCTCGCCACCGTCGTGCTGGAACGGCTCGGCGCCGGGAAGCAACGGCATGAGAGACCTCCGTGTCGGGTGCTCCTCCTGATTTGCCCGATAGTCGCACGTTGGCCACGGTTAGTGCGAGCACCTTAAGGCATGCGAAGATGACTGCACGTCCGACCGAAGGAGCGCCCGCGGTGTTGTATTGGGTGGTGAAGTACACCATCTGGCCATTGCTCAGGCTCATTTTCCGGCCCTGGACACAGGGGATGGAGAACGTGCCGGCCGAAGGTCCGGTGATCCTGGCAGGCAACCACCTGTCCTTCGCCGACCACTTCTTCGGGGCGGGGTTCCTGCCGCGCAAGGTCATCTCCCTCGGCAAGGCCGAATACTTCACCGGCCGCGGCATCAAGGGCATGGTCAGCCGCGCCTTCTTCTCGGGCGTCGGGACCGTGCCCATCGACCGTTCCGGCGGCAAGGCCAGCGAGGCGGCGCTCCGCACCGGCCTGCGCATCCTGAAGGACAACCAGGTCCTCGGCATCTACCCCGAGGGAACGCGCTCGCCCGACGGCCGGCTGTACAAGGGGAAGACCGGTGTCGCCCGGCTCGCCCTGGAGTCCCGCGCTCCGGTGATCCCCTGGGCGATGGTCAACACGTTCGAGATGATGCCGCCGGGCCACCCCATCCCCAAGTTCGGCATCCGTCCCGGAGTCCGGTACGGCAAGCCGCTCGACTTCTCCCGCTACTACGGCATGGAAGGCGACCGGCTCGTGCTCCGCGCGGTCACCGACGAGATCATGTACGCGCTGATGGAGCTGTCCGGCCAGGAGTACGTCGACAAGTACGCCGCCAGCGCCAAGGTCGAGATGGTCCGGGCGGCCAGGGCGGCCTCCTCCACGTCCTGACGCACTGACGCACTGACGCGCTGATTGGCTGACACACTGACGGACTGCGGACGGACGGTCCCGCGTCCGGGGGCGCCCGTCGCGCTTCCGTGCGAGGCACCGCCTCTACGCGGGTGACGCGTCCCAGGGTCAGATCCGGGCGCGGATCTGGCGGATGTGCTCCGGGGTGGTGCGGCAGCAGCCGCCGACGTAGGACGCGCCCAGCGCGTGCCATCGCGCGGCGGCCTCGCCGTACTCGACCGGGTCGGTGAGTCCGAGCCACCGATGGTTCGCCGCGTCCCACGTCTCCCCCGAGTTCGGGTAGACGACGACGGGCTTGTCCTTGAGCCGGCCGATCAGGCCGGGAACATGTCTCGGGGCCGTACAGTTCACACCCACCGCGATGACCTGGGGCAGGTCCGTGAACAGCGCGGCGCACTCGGCCAGCGGGGTGCCGTCGCTGATGTGCTCCCCGTCCCGGCAGGAGAAGCTGACCCAGGCCCTCGCCGAAGGCAGCTCACGCAGTAGCGTCGCCAGAGCCCGCGCCTCGGCGACGGAGGGGATCGTCTCGCAGGCCAGCAGGTCGGCTCCGGCGGACGCCAGGATCTCCAGACGCTCGCGATGCCAGGTGACGAGCCCCTGCTCATCGAGGTCGTAGGCACCGGTGTATTCGGAGCCGTCGGCCAGATAGGCGCCGTACGGGCCGACACTCGCGGCCACGAGCCCGCGTCCGATGTTGTCGCGAGCTTGCACGGCCAGCTCGACCGAGAGTCGGATGAGGTCTGCGGCCTCCCGGACCGTCAGGCCGCGCCGGACGAAGCCGGGGACGCTCGCCTGGTAGCTCGCCGTGGTGGCGACGTCCGCACCCGCCTGGAAGTAGTCGAGGTGGGCCTGACGGATCACACCGGGATCCTCGATCAGCAGCCGGGCCGACCACAGCTCGTCGGAGAGGTCGCAGCCGAGGGCCTCGAGGTGAGTGGCGAGGCCGCCGTCAAGGATCAGTGGGGAACTCACCCGACAACCCTATGCGTTCGTCGCATATGGGGCTGAACCGGCTCATCGACCGTGTACTGCGCCGCCGTTCACCCGTCCCCGCAGGGGGACGCGATGATCGGCCCGATACGGGAGGGGTGAGGGAGCCTCGGCGTCCCGCCCCCCGACCGCCGTCCGACGTCATCCGCCTCAACGAACCCCACTGACCCTCTCATGAGTTCCTCCGAGGGGGCGGAATCCATCGGGGAGCAGATCAGGCTGCTCCGCCCCCGGGGTCTCGCACGCGGGTGCGGGGTACGGCTCGTCCCCGCATCCGCGTGCTCATCGGCCGGATGCCGTCTGCGCCGGAAGACGGCCGGGTCCCTCTGGCAGATCTTTCGCTCAGGCGGATCAGTGGCGCTTGCGCTCGGGCAGATCTTCCCTCAGGCGGGTCAGCTGCGCTTCCAGAAGGGACGGCGCTCACGTTGTGCCTTTTCCTGGGTAGGTGAGTCGCTCGTCTCCGACCCCGTCGCCGTCGGCGCCGCCTGCCCGGAGGACCCGCCGGAGAGCCTCGTGAGCACGTCGACGGTCCGCCGCCAGAGCGCGGCGAGGTCGGCGGTGGCCCGCTCGGCCTGATCGAGCGCCGCCGCCAGATCGGACAGCTCGGCATGGCCGCCGATCATGTGATCGAGCACCCGCAGCCGACTGCCGAGATCGGCGAGGTAACGACGGCGGGCCTGCTCCGGAGCGGACTCTGCCGCTCGGAGCCGCCGAAGCTCCTCGGCCAGCTGTGCCCTGATGCCGTCGAGATCGGTCGCCGGTGCGGTCTCCCCGCTCTGCCTCCATCCCGGCGCACCACCGGTGAAGCCTCGGCCGGGTCGCGGAGGGCGGCCCGACTGGGCGGGAGCGGGCGATCCGGGAGCGAACGGCCCGGATGCGCGCCGTTCCCGAGAACCCGGTGCCCCGGACGGCGCGGACGAGGGCGGGGGCGGCGCTGGGACAGGTGCCGAGGCCGGTGCGGGCCGCTTCGGAGCCATCGGCGGGGCGGGCGGCTTCGGGGCCCCTGGCGGGCTTCCCGCGGGTGGCGCGTCGACCCCGGCATCCACCCAGCCGATCGGCGCGTCAGGGGCGCCACGGGGCGCAGGCCTGCTCTGTGAGAAGGCCATCGTGGTCATGGACGCCGCCATCGCCACCGGCTGGGGCGACTCCCAGCCGCTGGGCAGCTCGACCGGCTGGATCACGTGGTGCTCCGGCTCGCCCCCGGCGACGACGCGCGTGTCCACGGCGACGAACGCGGTGAACCGGCAGAGCACACCGAAACGCAGCGACGTCTCGACGATCTCCTGCTCCAGCGACCGGTCGCCCGTGGCGTACCGGTCCTCGAGGTCGCGGACATGAGCGCGCGCCCACACGGCCCGCGCCGCGCCGCCCTCGGCGGCGCCTCCCACGGCCACGGCGGGCACCCGCGTCTCCCATGGGTGTCCATCCGCGCGCAGGCCGAGCACGGTCACCGCTCCCTTTTCCCAGGGGAGGGTGGCCTGTCCCGCCGGCTCCCCGGAGGACGGTCGGACCCGATAGCGGCCAGAGACCACCAGGGGAACACCGGGATAGAGCGATCCGGCACGCGTCATCGTGTCCGGGACCAGCTCGAACCCGTCCGCGCGGAGCGAGAGGCCGGTCACCAGGGGAGAGCCGATGCGGCGGTGGATGTGCTCCATCGCATCGTCGAGGCGGTCCTCAGACTCGACCAGCTCGCACCGTCCCGAGCCGAGCAGCGCCAGCCGGCCGAGGAATCCGGCGTTCACCGCGCGGTCGATCCCGACGGCATGCACGCGGATCGTGCTCAGCCGGGCGCCGGTGCGCTCCAGGATCTGGTCCTCGTTGCCGACCTGTCCGTCGGTGACCAGCACCAGAACCCGATCTCTCGGACGGTGAGGCGCCGGGTCCGGCCCCTGGCCGGGGAAGTGGTCAGGGGAGCGGTCGGCACCCGGGTGATCGGATCGCGGCCCGTCGATCGGCCCGCCGCCCGGCCCGGCGATCGGCCCGCCGCTCAGACCGCTGCCCGGACCCGTGTCCGGCTCGCCGAGCAAGCGCAGGGCCTCCTCCATCGGGGCCAGGATCTCGGTGCCGCCCCGTGCCTCCACCCGGGACAGGTGCTCGACGGCCCGATACCGGTTGCGGTCGGTCGCCGGGGTGAGCCCTCCGGAGAAGGCCCGCTCGATCGTCGAGTCGAAGGCGAGCACGGCGAACCTGTCACGCTCGGTCAGCGTGTCGACGATGCGGGCCGCGGCCCGCCGGGCGGCGACCATCTTCCAGCCCGCCATGCTGCCCGACCTGTCCAGCAGGAGGACGACGTCTCGTGGGCCGGCGTCGGCGGACGGGTCCGTGGGCGGCACGACGGTCAACGTGAACGTGCCCTCACCGGAGGGACCGGCGGCGTCTCTGGGAACCGCCTCGTCGCCGGAGGGAGCGGCCGCCGGGAGCCGCGGCCCGGCGTCGACCAGGGAGTCGGGCGCGAGGGCCAGGGACGTGGACGGCGCGAAGGCGAGGCGCAGGATGAAATCGCGGTCCAGCCGCTCTCCGGGCAGGAGGCTGATCGTGTCACCCTCTCGGGTGATCTCGTGGAGGCTGGATCGGATCTCGCGGAGGTCCAGCCCGGCCGGGTCGATGGCCGCCGCCAGCGAGAGCCGTACCGGATTGGGGAAACCGGGGAGCAGCACCGGCGGCGTCACACGGGAGGCGTCGGGCACCGCGTCGGTGTCCGGTGCGATGCCGTCGCCCGCCCGGCCGTCGTCCAGCGGTGTGCCGGGGACATAGCGTGGCGCCACCACGAGCGGGAAGCGGAACTCGGCGGTCCCGTCCTCGAAGGGGAGGGGCTGGCTGAGCGTGAGGCGTATCCGTACACGCTCACCGGCCAGGATGTTGCCGACCCGGATGGTGAAGACGTCGGGACGGTCCTCCTCGGCCATCGCGGCCCGGCGGCCCTCGGCGAGCGCGCGGTCATAGTCGGCCCTGGCCTGCCCGCGCTCCTTCAGCACGCCGTCGATCACCCGGTCGTCCGCCTCCATGTGGAAGGCCGTCACCGCGGCCCGGGGCGGCAGCGGGAAGACGTACGTCGCCTCCAGCGTGACATCGAACGGGTTACGGAAACCCTGGACCATCTCGACCCCGGCCACGAGCCCGGCGACGCGGGCGACGATGTCCACGCTCTCCAGCGGAAGGTTGCCCCTGGCGGTTTCGAGCGTGCCCAGCCCGGCGTCGGGCACCGGACGGCATGTCTCGGGTGGCAAGGTGGTGATCGGGACAGACATCGGTCAGCTCCCTTCCGTAGAGGAACCAGGCGCGGTGGCCAGTCCTCTGGCGACGAGGTCGGCGATGAGGGGGGCGGCCGCCTCGCGGAGCGCGGCCAGGTCGTGATCGGTGGGCGTGCGCGCGGCGCTGTCCAGGATGACGGTCACTCCCGGGGCGAGCCGTACGCCGTAGACGAGGTCGGCGACGGGGGCGTGCGGCCGGAGCGGGTCTCGCGTGCAGCCGCCCAGGACGTCGACGGGTATCGGAGCGAGACCGGCCGCCGGCCGGACGTCACCGGCGCCGATCGGCGTGCGGACGGGACCGCCCGGCCCGTTGATCGGCGCCGGGTCGTCCACCAACGCCCGTGGGGGAGGCTGCCCCGGTTCGGCCGGGGCGGGGGAGGGACGCGTCCAGAAGCGCTCGGGCCGTGCCGTCCGGCGGCCGGTCCCGGCGGGAAGTGGAACGAAGCCTTCCGGCGCACCGCCCGCCGCGTCGGGGGCGGCGTCGCCGGTGATGTGGCCGGAGCCTTCGGTGACGCCGGGGTCGGTGCCGGGCGCGGCCCGCACGGCGGGGCCCGAGGTGAAGGCCGCCGCGTCGACGGCGTGGTCCGCGGAGGTGCCTGCGGAAGTGTCTGTGGAGGTGTCTGCGGAGGTGTCCGCTGCGCCGGACAGGCCGGAGACGCGTTCCAGCATGCCGTCGGTCGCTCCGGCGAGCTCGGCCTGGATGGCCGCGATCGACAGGCCCTCGGCCTGGCGGCGTTTGATCGCGACGAGCTGGAGCAGATGACGTCGCCAGTAGAGAGCGACCCGGCCACGCCGGGCCAGCGGCGGGTCGAGCAGGCCGATCGTCGTGTACCACCGGATGAGCCGTGCGTTCGGCACGTCACGGACCCGCCCGTTGTGCCGCGGCCCGGCACCGAGCAGACCCGCCGCCCGCTCGGCCAGCTCTCCGATGGTCCACGTCTCACTCATGCCGCCATAGTGACACTGTCATCGTGACAGTGTCAATGTTTATCGGACGTGGAAGGGGTAGTCCTGCTAGGCCGTTGTACTGATGACAGACTCCGATCGAGGGGGAGGTACCTTCATGACCTCGATAAGCAGTCCGCTCTCGTCCGAGAACAAGAAGATCGTCACGGATTGCCTTCAGGGGGCGTTGATCGATCTGATCGACCTGTCCCTGGAGGGCAAGCAAGCCCACTGGAATGTGATCGGACGCCACTTCCGCTCGATCCATCTGCACCTCGACGAGATCGTGGACCTCGCCCGTGAGAGCGCGGACCTGGTCGCCGAGCGTGAGGTGGCCCTCGGGTCCAACCCCGACGGCCGCCCCGGGACCGTGGCGAGGGACAGTCACGTCACGCGGGTCGACAGCGGCTACATCGAGGACGGCAAGGTCATCGCGATCTTCACTGACGTTCTCGAGTCGATCATCCGCCGGATGCGGGAGCGCGTCGACGCGACCGAGACGACCGACCCTGTCACGCAGGACCTTCTCATCGGGATCACCCGTGATCTCGAGAAGCACCACTGGATGATGCAGGCCCAGCGCTGATCGTCCGGGTGCTCCTCACAGGAGCCTGCGGGCGAGACCGGCCACGGACGGACGGCTCGCCAGCAACTCGCGCAGGGCGTCCCATTCCGGGGCGCCCTCGTGCGTTTCCTCCCCCGTTTCCTCGCGCGTTTCACCCCTTGGTTCCTCGCCCGTTTCGGGCGGATCCCCGTCGTTCATACGCGTACGCGGCATGCCGGCCCGCTCGTGCGGCTGCGCACCGCTCCGCGGCCGGACCGCACGGTCCGCCGGGTGGGCGCCCTCCGGCCACAGGGGGCGCCCCATGGACCGGGCGTTCTCCGTGCGCGTCGCCGCCCTCCCGTACGGCGCCAGCCCGCACCGGGCGAGCGCCGCCTCCCAGGCGCGGGCGCGACCGGTGGACGCCGCCCGTTCCAGAACGTCCAGGACCGTCTCCCCGGAGCCGCACTCCCTGGCCAGCGCGGACAGCAGATGCGGCCACCGGACGGCCAGCGCCGCGACCTTCGCCACGGCGGCGTCGTCGGCGCGGTCCGCCCCGGCCAGGCCCTGCCGGTACGTCACGAACGAGTAGAACCTGAAGACGTTCACATAGCGCTTGAGCTGGCGCGGATTGGTCGCGGACAGGGCGGGAAGCGCCGCCTCGATCGCCCGGTAGGCGTTCTCGTCCGTATAGAGGTCGTCATACACCCGGTCGGCGGCGAGGCGCGTCTCCGGCCACAGGTCCAGGGCGGTCCCGCCGTCGGGGCGGCCTTCCCCGGCGGCCACCGCCTGCTGGGCGTCCCGGGCGGCCGTGTCCAGCGTGTCCCCGGTCGGCCCTGCGGCCCGGATGGCCGACTCCAGGAGCTCCACGAGCCGCAGGTCGGGGGTGCGGCTCCCGGGCGGTCCCGGCGCGTCCGAGTCGTGAGGGCCGGCTCCTTGAGCGTGAGCCCTCGGAGAACGGGCTTCGCGCCCGCCACGCGGGCTTCCGGCACCCTCGCCGTCCCGTGGCGCGGTCCACCCCCAGAAGCGTGCGTCCCCCGTCCGGTCAGCTGCCGTCCCGGCCCACGCGGGCCGGGACGGGTTCGTCCTGAGCGCGCGGGAGCTTCCCGTCCCGGCCTCCCTAGGTCGTGGAGCGCGATGCCCGTCCTCCGCCGACCGGCCCGGGAAGGCTCCGGTATCCGTGTCGTCCATGCCGCCGGAGCCGGGCGTCCGCGG
Source organism: Microtetraspora sp. AC03309 (assembly GCF_020826795.1). NCBI lineage: Bacteria > Bacillati > Actinomycetota > Actinomycetes > Streptosporangiales > Streptosporangiaceae > Microtetraspora > Microtetraspora sp. AC03309. The sequence goes on from NZ_JADDIL010000036.1 coordinate 20,741, forward strand.
CCTCCCGGCGGGCGGGCGCCCTCCGGGGTGGTCCACGCCCAGTAGCGCGCTGACGTACCCGGGAAGGCGGTGGGCGTCCTCCAGCACCGGCAGGCTGAGCGGAAGCTGGACGATCTTCTCCAGGAAGCGCCAGCCGAGACCGGAACGCAGTTCTCCGGGCATGGCCTCCACGAGAACCTGGTAGGCGACCTCCACGTGGGCCACCACGACCTCGGGTTCCATGGCCAGGACGAAGACGCAGTCCGGGAACTCCCCGGCGAGGAAGAGGTTGATCGCCTCGATCACCTGGGCCACCGTCCCGGAGCCGCAGCGGTCCAGGTCGTCGACGAAGACCACGAGCGGACGCTCCTCCGTGGCCACCAGACGCAGCACCCGCCGCATGTCGGCCTGGACGAGGTGCAGGAATCCCGTCTTCGCGCCGTATCCGGGGTCGGTCACCAGATCACGCGCCAGCCCGGGAGCGGGCCCGAGGAGGTCGGGTGGCTGGATCAGCCGGCCGAACGCCGTGTCGGCCGACTCCGTCAGGAACCGCGCCAGCCGCAGCGCCCCCGCGACGAACACGCCCACCGATCCGCACGTGCCGAGCGCGGCGGCCGCCGCGCGCAGGGCGGGGCCGAGAGCGGGCACCAGTGCGGCGGCGCCGAGCGAGGCACAGGTGAGCACCAGTGTGGCGGCGAGCCCGAGCGCGACGGGTGTGAGCCGGGTGATCGCCATCCGGTAGGCCCGGCGGCGCACCGCCTCGCGGTCGATCCTGCCGAGGTTGAGCTCCAGCCAGAACCGCTCGCGCTCACCCCGGGGCAACCGGCCGGTGACCTGGGAGATGATCTCGTGCGCGAGCCCGGCCCAGACCTGCTCGCCGTTCTGGTACATCCACGGGTTGAACCACACCGTGGGCCGCCAGTCGGAGGCGCGCAGCGCGAGCCGCTCCGGCGCCGAGAGGTCGGCGTCCTCACGGGAGCGCTCGGCCGCCCGTCGCCGGGCGCGCGAGAGAACCTCGGCGTTGGTCACCCCGGGAGGTTCCGCGCCCTGTCCGCCCCCGCGGCCCCGCGGGGGCCACAGCCGGGAGAGCAGGGACCGTTTCCGCGCCCTCCCCTGCGGCGCGGGACGCGCGAGGTGGATCTCGGCCGGCCTGCCGTCCGCCGCCCCCGGATCGAGCAGCTCCTGGATCATGCGCATCAGCGACGTCTTGCCGGTGCCCCATGGTCCCTTGATCCCGATCGTGAGCGGCGGCGACGTCTCGGGATGGCGGACGAACGCCGCGATCGCCTCCGCGTAGATCCGGTGCCCGAGCTGGTCGTCCGTCGTCCAGCGGTCCGGGGTCAGCCTGGCCCGTGGCTGCACGGCACGCCGGTCGGCCCGCCACCGCCGCAGCGCCGTGGAGGCGCGGTTGTGCTCCTCACGGGTCAGCCGCTCCCGCCCCGCGTCGCGTACGGACGGGTGGGCGGGCGAGCCCGCGCGGTCGGTCAGCTCCCACGGTGTGCCCAGCTCGGCGAGGGCGCGGGCCCCGGCTCCCGCGCCGTCCGTGAGCAGCAGGTCCGCGAGTTCGGGGGTCAGCGGCTCGTCGTCCTCCAGCAGCGACGCGAGCCGCAGCAGCCGCTGCGCCGACGATCCCAGGTACACGTCGTAGATCCGGGTCACGATCTCGTACGCCGTGGAGGGGACGGCGGTCTCGCCCCGCCTGACCAGCTCGCCGGCCGCTGGGAGCAGTTCCCCGGGGAGGGTGCCCGAGGCGGCCCGGCCCGTACGCGCGAGGGGAACGGCGGGCGCGTCTCCGTACATGATCAGGCGGGGACGCAGCCCGGTCCCGGCGCAGGCCGTGACGGCGTACCGATGCAGGTCGGCGATGGTGATCACGCCGTCGCCGTCGACGTCGGCGGCCCCGGTGAGGAAGCCGTCGGCGATCAGGCCGGTGAGCGAGAACCCCCGCGCGGGCGGTCGTTCGCCCACGGCCAGACCGGTCGTCAGGGCCGCCGCCACGATGGACGGTTCGCCGCGTACGGGCAGCCTGCTGACGCTGCGGCCGGAGCCGTCCGAGTCCGCGTCGCCGGTGTCGACGACCCAGCCGAAGTCCACGATCATCACGAGGGCGTCAGCGGCGCAGTCACCGGCGCGCCGCGCGAACCCGCTGATCAGCGCGGCGAAGTCACGGGGACTCCAGCCGCGGCCCGTCGGCCAGCGGACGACGAGGAGATCGCCCGGCTCGGCCGCGTCGAGGAACCTGCCGAAGTGGTGGTGGTCCAGGGAGCCCCCGCCAGGCACGGACTCGACCGCGTACCCGTTCGTCGCCAGCGCGCCGACCAGCCGCCGGGCGGGCAGGCCGCCGGAAGGGTCTCCGGCCGGTGCGCCCGGGTCCTCCGGATCGAGGAACACCAGCGCCTTGCGGGCGTGGACACGGCCGTCCGTCGGCTCGTCGGCCGGGTAGGTGCCCGGGGCCGGGACGTCTACCGTGCCGTGGCTCATGGATCGATCACCGTGGTCCGCTGGGAGGGCTGGAGCGGCCTCAATGTAAACCTGGGCGTGTTCGAGATGATCGCGACGGGCGGCGTCGATTACGTACTTCTCGCGCAAAGTTTGCACGGACGAAGCGTGGGGATTCCCCGGGCGTTCACCACGTTTTGATCGGCTGTCAGGACCGACCGTGCGTAGCGTGCCAACGCGACGCAGCGGACACACGCCACGGACACGGTGGCGGGCGGCGGGAAACGGGTACTGAGCCGATCCGGGCCGTGTGCCCACGACAGGCCAAGGAGACGATCATGTCGCGTCGTACGTCCGTGCTGCCGGAGATGGTCCCCGTGCTGACCGGCTCGCTGTGGCGCTCCGCATGCACGGCGCCCGGTGTCCGGAGGGCACGTGGCGGCCCCGTCCCGTCCGGTGGGCCTCCCGTCCAAGGTGACCCCGCCGGGCGTACGGGCGGGGGCGCGGGCGGCAGCCCGTACGGGGACCTGGACGCGCCGGACGGCAACGGCATCGCCCTCGCCCGCGGGTTCACCAGCCGCGTCGTCGGGCGCTCCGGCGAGCGGGTGGGCGGGCTGACCTGGCACGCCGCGCCCGTCGGCGGCGGGTGCTTCGCCGACGGAGACGGCTGGATCTACGTGTCCAACTCGGAGGTCCCGCTGCTCGGCGGTGTGTCGGCGCTCCGGTTCGGCCCGGACGGGACCGTCAGGAACGGCTATCGGATCCTCTCCGGGACCGAGTGGAACCGCGCGGGCGGGGCCACTCCGTGGGACACCTGGCTGTCCTGCGAGGAGACCGGTCGCGGCCGGATCTTCGAGTGCGACCCCTACGGCCACCGCGCCGCCATGCCCCGGCTCGCGATGGGACTGTTCCGGCACGAGGGGGCCGCGTTCGATCCGGCCCGGGCGGCCGTCTACCTGACCGAGGGTGAGCCGGACGGCTGCTTCTACCGCTTCCGGCCCGAGGAGTGGGGCGACCTGACGACCGGCGTCCTGGAGGTCATGGTGGGCGGGCCGGGGAGCGGGCCGGTCGGCTGGCGGCGCGTGCCGAACCCGGCCGCCCTGTTCGAGCCGACGCGGGAGCAGGTCGAGGGGGCCAAGCGGTTCGACGGAAGCGGAGGATGCCACTACTCGTCCGGCTTCTGCTACTTCACCACCGAAGGCGACGGGCGTGTCTGGGCGTACGACGCCGAGAAAGAGCGGATCACGACCCTCCGCGGCGGGGACGCGCCGCCGGACGAGGGAGACGACGCGGCCCCGGGCCTGACCGGCGATCTCTTCGTCGCCGAGTGCGGCGGCGCCATGGAGATCACCGTCATCACGGATGCCGGCATGGCCACGCCGTTCCTGCGCGTCACCGGCCACGGCGAGTCGGAGATCACCGGCCCCGCCTTCTCGCCGGACGGCGGCAGGCTCTACTTCTCCTCACGCCTCGGCGGCGAGGGTTCGCCCGCGGCCGGGATCACCTACGAGGTCACCGGCCCCTTCCGCGGCTGAGCGGACCACCTCGGCGAGCCGTTCCCGCGACACGCCGAAACGCGGGTCGGTCCGGGGATGGTCGAGGACGGGCAACTCGGAGCGCTCATCCAGCACCACCCGCCCAGGAGAGCCGCTGAGCGCGAGGATCCGAGTGCCCAGATAGACCGCCTCGTCCACGCTGTGGGTGATGAAGACGACCGTCGTCCCGGTGCGCCGCCACAGGTCGCGCACCTCGTCCTGCATGCGTTCGCGGGTGAACGCGTCGAGCGCCGCGAACGGCTCGTCCATCAGCAGCACGCGCGGGCCGGGCGCCAGCGCGCGGGCGATCGCCGCCCGCTGCCGCATGCCTCCCGACAGTTCGTACGGCCGCAGCCGCGCGGCGTCGGCGAGGCCGGTCAGCGCGAGCAGTTCGTCCACCCGGGCGACCCGCTCGGCCTTGGGGCGGTGCCGCAGCCCGAAACCGACGTTGGCGGCCACCGTGAGCCAGGGGAACAGCCGGGACTGCTGGAACACGAACCCGCGCGAGGGATCCGGACCGTCGACCGGCACGCCGGAGGCGGTGATGCCTCCGGCCGTCGGCGCGGTGAATCCGGCGATCGCGCGCAGCAGCGTGCTCTTGCCGCATCCGGAGGGACCCACCACGGTCACGAACTCGCCCGCCTCGATCGTGAGATCGATCGGCCCGAGCGCCAGACGGCCGCGGTAGGAGTGGGAGACCCCTTTCAGCTCGATCGCCGCCGCGGCGCCTCCCACTGGACCGTCCACTGTGCCGTCCACTGTGCGGTCAGCTGCCGGCGAAGGCATCGGCGAGCTCCTTGGTGGCCAGCCCCTTCTGGAAGACGTCCAGCGCGGGCACGGCGTCGACCTTCTGTTGGGTCTTGAGGAATTCCGCCGCGCTGCGCAGGTGCTCGGCCAGCTTGCCCGGCGCGTCGGGCGTGCCGAGATAGTCGGCGGACCGTTGCTCCGACGCGTCGAGCAGCACGAGCTGGTCGAGCTGGCGGGTCGCCTCCTCCGGGCTGAGGTTGAGCTGGCGGCCGATCGCCGCCGCGGCCGCCGCCTTGTCCGTACGGGTCAGCTTGACGGCCCTGTCCTGCTGCCGCAGCCACTGGTCGAGCGCCTTCGGGTACTTCTCGGCGAACTCGGTGCGCACCACGGCGAGGTCGGCGGTCAGCTTGCCGCGCTGGGCCAGCTCCCGGCTGGTGACCAGCGTCTTCCCGGTCTTCTGCAGCTCGGCGAGCACCGGCGTCCACACGTACGCGCCGTCGATGTCCCCGCGCTGCCAGGCGGCCTGGATGTCCGGCGGCTCCATGTCGAGGATCTTGACCTGCGACTCCGAGAGACCGGCCTCGGCCAGGACCGCGAGCAGGCTGTAGTGCGTCGTCGAACTGAACGGCGCGGCGACCCGCTTGCCGGCCAGCCCCTTGACGTCCGTGATGCCGTTTCGCGCGACCAGGGCCTCGTTGTCCCCGATGACGTCGAAGATCCACGGCACCTGGTAGGCGATGTTCAGCGGCGCCGACAGGCCCTTGGTCACGGGGCTGCTCCCGGCGAGGCCGATGTCGATCGCGCCGGAGATCATCGCGGTGTTGACGTCGCCGCCGGAGTCGAACTTGCTCCACACGATCGTCGTTCCGGGCAGGGACTGCTCCAGCCACTTCTGGTCCTTGACGATCAGATCGCCGTTCGGGATCAGCTGGTAGCCGATGCGCAGGGTCTCCGGCGCGCCGTTCGCGGCGGCCGTGCCGCCGGAGCCGGAGTCCGAACCGGATCCTCCGGAGCCGCAGGCGGCGAGCGCCAGCGCGGCGGTGGCGAGCAGGACGCCGAGTCTCTTCATGAGAATGATTCCTTTCGGGCGGGAAGTGCGCCGCCGCTGACGACGAGCGGGCTCAGGTCCTGCCGCGCCAGGGCACGAGCACCCGGTCGAGCGACTGCAGGAGGAAATCGATCAGCAGGCCGGAGAGGCCGATGACGACGATGCCGAGGATCACCACATCGGTCTGGTTGTAGCGCTGGGCGTCGCGGACCAAGCCGCCGATCCCCGGCACTCCGTTGACGGTCTCGGCGGCGACCACCGTCGTGTACGCGACTCCGACGGCGACGCGGACTCCGGTGATGATCTCGGGGAGGGCGCTCGGCAGCACCACCCGCCAGGGGAGCGCCCAGCGCGGGGCGCCCAGGGATCTGGCCGCGTTGAGATAGTCCTCGTGCACGCCGCGTACGGCCTCCGCCGTCGCCACGGCCACGGGAGGCAGCGAGGCGAGGAGGAGCAGCCAGATCTTGGGCTCCTCGTCGATGCCGAACCAGATCACCAGCAGGCTGAGATAGGCGAGTGGGGGCAGCGTGCGCACGAACGTGACCAGAGGGCCGAGCAGCGCCCGCGCCGAGGGGAGCATGCCGATCAGCAGGCCGAGCGAGATCCCTCCGGCGATGCCGTACAGGCAGCCGATGAGGATGCGGCGCAGGCTGGCGAGCAGATGCTCGGCCAGCGGGTAGCCGCTGTACCCCTCGGTCGCGGTCCTGACGAACTGCCGCCACACCGCGGCCGGCTCCGGCACGAACACGGGCGGCCAGATCTTCGCCATCGCCACGGCCTGCCAGACCGCCACGATCACGGTTATCGCCAGCAGGCGCAGCCCGGCCGCCCGCCACAGCCCCGCCCCCGTCCTCCCGCGAACGCCCCGGGAAGCGGACGAGGTGGACGGTGCCGACGGGCTCGGCGGGCTCGGCGGGGTGGAGAGGCCGGAGGGGGCAGAGGTCGCGGGCTGCGCGCTCACGCCGAGACTCCGGACACGCGGCCGGGTACATCGTCCGCGGCGCGGTCGACGCCGGACCGGAGGCGGGGGAGCACGAACTCGCCGACGCGCAGGGCCTCTTCGAGGTGCGGCCAGCCGGACAGGATGAACTCCTCCAGCCCGAGCGCGGCGTACTCCCTGATCCGCTCGGCCACCTCGTCGTAGTCGCCGACGAGCGCCGTTCCCGCGCCCTCGCGGACGAGGCCCACACCCGCCCACAGGTTGGGGGAGATCTCCAACTCGGCGGCGGATCCTCCGTGGAGGTCCGCCATGCGCCGCTGGCCGACCGAGTCCATCCGAGCGAACCGCGCCTGGGCGGCCGCGATCCGCTCCGGGTCCATGCCGTCGAGGAGCCGCCGCGCGTACGTCCACGCCTCCTCGGAGGTCTCGCGGGCGATGACGTGCAGGCGGATGCCGTACCGCAGGGTCCTGCCGGTCTTGGCGGTGAGCGCGCGCATCCGCGCGACCCGCTCGGCGATCATCGCGGGTGGCTCGCCCCACATCAGGTAGACGTCGGCCTGCTCGGCGGCGACCCGCTCGGCCGCGGGGGAGGCGCCGCCGAAGTAGATCTCCGGGGCGGGCGCGAGCGGTGTGGCCAGGCCGCCGCCCTCGACGCGGTGATAGTCGCCGTCGAAGTCGAACGGCGTGCCCTCCCAGGTCCTGCGCAGGACGTCGAGGTACTCGGCCGTGCGGGCGTAGCGCTCGTCGTGTCCGAGGAAGTCGCCGTAGGCCCGCTGTTCCTTCGGGTCGCCGCCGGTCACGACGTTGAGCAGCATCCGTCCGCCGCTGATCTCCTGGAACGCCTGGACCTGCTGGGCGAGCAGCGTCGGCAGAGTGAAGCCCGGCCGGAACGCGACGAGCAGCCGCAGCCGTTCGGTGCGCGCGGCGACGGCCGCGCACGTCACGAGCGGGTCGGGACAACCGGCGCCCACCGGGGTCAGCGCCGCCTCGAACCCGGCGGTCTCCGCGGCCTGCGCGACCTGGACGAGGTAAGGGAGCGTCGCGGGGCGGTCGGGGGCGGTTCCCGCCGCGACGGTCGTGGTGGCCGGCCGGACATGGTGACCGTCGCCTGTCGTCGGAAGGAACCAGTGGAACCGCATGTCGACGCCTCGGGGGTAAGGGGGAACCGATACGCCGCGATGGTATCCGATTATTCCTACTTATAAAAGCGGAATTAGGGGGAATATGTTCCAGGGCTCAGCGGCCGTGACCCCGGTCAGAGGTCCATGGCCCATACCTCCTCCACCACCGCCTGGCCCGAGTCCTCGCCGGGATGCTCCTCGACCAGCTCGAATCCGGCGTTTCCGTAGATCCTGCGCGCGCCGACCAGCGCGTCCCTGGTCCACAGCATGATCCGCCGGTAGCCCGCCCCGCGGGCGAAGCGCAGGCACTCCTCGACCAGCCGCCGGCCGATGCCCATGCCGCGCGTGGACGGCTCCACCAGGAGCAGCCTGAGCTGCGCGGTCGTGTCGTCCTTGCGCACGCAGAACACGCTGCCCACCGGGCGGCCGTCCACCTCGGCGATCCAGCCCGCCTCCCGCGCGGGATCATGCCCGGCCGCGTAGTCGGCGACGATCCTCGCCACCAGGGCCTCGAACGCGGCTCCCCACCCGTACTCCTCGCTGTAGAGGACGCCGTGCCGGTGGACCACCCAGCCGAGGTCGCCCGGACGCGGTGGCCTGATGACGTACGGCTCCCGCCGCGCGGGCGGGTCGAGGGCGTCCTGGATCGTGGCCATCGCCGCCAGCAGCCGCCGCCGGTCCTCCTCCGTCAGCGGGTCGAGCATCGCTCCGACATCGACGACCGAGCGCTCGTCGAGCATCGCGTACGCCGCCCGGCCCTTGTCTGTGAGCCGTACGACCTGGCGGCGTCCGTCCCGCGCCGACTTCTCGCGCGTGATGAGCCCGTCCGTCTCGAACCTGCCGAGGAGCCGGCTCAGGTAGCCGGGGTCCAGGCCGAGCGTCCTGCTGATCGCCCCGGCCTCGGAGGACGTGCTGAGCTCGAAGAGCACCCGGGCCTCGGTCAGCGAATAGGGCGTGTCCAGCATGCCGACGCCGAGAACGCCGATGACGCCGGTGTAGAAGCGGTTGAACGCGCGGACTTCGGCCACCATGTCCATTGCCTACCTCAACTATCTCGTTGACTGAGGCAACGATATGTCGACGGGGTCAGGAAGCCCAGTCCCGCGCGCGGTCGACCGCCTTCTTCCAGAGGGCGTAGCCCGTACCGTCCTCGGGCGCGGGCTCGAAGCGGCGGTCGAGCCGCCAGGTGGCGCGCAGCTCCTCCTGGGAGGACCAGATCCCCGCCCCGAGCCCGGCGAGGAACGCCGCGCCCAGGGCCGTCGTCTCCTGGACGACCGGCCGCTCGACCGGTGTGCCGATCTGGTCCGCCTGCAGCTGCATGAGCAGGTCGTTGGCGCTGGCCCCGCCGTCGGCCTTCAGTACGGGTACGGGGAGGTCCATCGTCTCCACGATGTCGCGCACCTCGAAGGCGATCGCCTCCAGCGTCGCCCGCACGACGTGCGCGCGCCTCGTACCGCGCGTGATGCCGAGGATCGTGCCCCGCGCGTCCGGATCCCAGTACGGCGCGCCGAGACCGGTCAGGGCGGGGACGAAGACGACGCCTCCCGAGTCGGGCACGGTCCGCGCGACGGCCTCGGTCTCGGCCGCGCTCTGGATCAGGCCAAGGCCGTCGCGCAGCCACTGGACGGCGGCCCCGGTGACGAACATCGCCCCTTCCAGCGCGTACGTCAGGGCGCCGGACGGGGCCTGCCAGGCCACCGTGGTGAGCAGGCCCGCCGCCGAGCGGACGATCTCGTCACCGGTGTTGACGAGGATGAACGAGCCCGTGCCGTAGGTGCACTTCACGTCGCCGGGGGAGAAGCACGCCTGGCCGAACAGCGCGGCCTGCTGGTCGCCGGCCACGCCGCTGATCGGCAGGTCGAGTCCGAGGAACGCCTCGGGGGACGTCCGGCCGATCTCCCCGTAGTTCGGGACCAGCTCCGGGAGCGCGTCCTCCGGCACGCCGAACAGCTCGCACAGCTCGGACGACCAGGTGCCGCGCGTGATGTCGTATAGCAGCGTCCTGGACGCGTTGGACGGGTCGGTCACGTGCCGCCGGCCGTTCGTGAGCCTGGCGATCAGGTAGGAGTCCACCGTGCCGATCGCCAGATTGCCGGCATGCCACGACCGGGGGTCGTTCTCGGCCAGCCAGGCCAGCTTGGTGCCGGTGAAGTACGGGTCGAGTCGCAGGCCGGTCAGCTCGGACACCCGGGGCTCGTGCGCGCGCAGCCGGTCGCAGACGTCCGAGGAGCGGCGGTCCTGCCAGACGATCGCCCTGCGCGGGGCGGCCAGCGTGGTCCGGTCCCACAGGACCGCGGTCTCCCGCTGGTTCGTGACGCCGACGCAGCGGGGAGCCGTCGCGGCTCCGTCCAGCGCGGCGCGGCAGGCCGCGAGCGTCGCCTGCCAGATCTCCTCGGGGGCGTGCTCCACCCAGCCGGGCCGGGGGAAATGCTGGGCGAACTCCTCGTATCCGCGTGACTCGATCCGGCCGTCCTCGGACACGACCAGGGCCGTCACCCCGGTCGTCCCCGCGTCGATCGCCAGGACGCTCACCGCGCCTCCTTCGCCGGCACGTTGGCTACTGTGTTGTGGGCGGATACTAACCCGCTGGTTCGCTACCCGGGCAGGGTGCGCCGGGACGCGAGACCGGCGCGGTAAGACCGATGTGCCGGGGGAGGCTGATAGGGAAGACGCCGCCGCGCGGCCGGTTCCGGGAATCCCGGCGCGGCGTGAGCCGGCTCGTTAAGCTTGATCACCCAACCTCACATTTGGTCTAGACCATTGGTGACACCTCGGGCAGAATGCGTTGCGTTGACGTGCTGGAGTGCCGGCATCGGTCTGGCCGTGAATCCATATGGAGGAACCCGTCATGCGTATCGGAGTGCTGACCGGAGGCGGCGACTGCCCCGGCCTGAACGCCGTGATCCGCGCCGTCGTCCGCAAGGGCATCGCCGTCTACGGACACGAGTTCGTCGGCTACCGTGACGGCTGGCGTGGCCCGCTCGAGGGCGAGACCATGGAGCTGGGCATCCCGGCCGTGCGCGGCATCCTTCCGCGCGGCGGCACGATCCTCGGCTCCTCCCGCACGAACCCGATCAAGATCGAGGGCGGTGTCGAGCGGATCAAGGAGAACCTTGCCGCGTCCGGCGTCGACGCTCTGATCGCCATCGGCGGCGAGGACACCCTCGGCGTCGCCAAGCAGCTCTACGACCGGGACGTGCGGGTCGTCGGCGTTCCCAAGACGATCGACAACGACCTCAACGCCACCGACTACACCTTCGGCTTCGACACCGCCGTGAACATCGCGATGGAGGCCATCGACCGCCTCCACACCACGGCCGAGTCGCACCACCGCGCGCTCATCTGCGAGGTCATGGGCCGCCACGCGGGCTGGATCGCCCTGCACGCCGGTATGGCCGCGGGCGCCAACGTCATCCTGATCCCGGAGAAGCCGTTCGACATCGACCGCGTCTGCTCCTATGTGGAGTCGCGGTTCCAGACCCGCTACTCGCCGATCATCGTCGTGGCCGAGGGCGCCCATCCGATCGAGGGGCAGATGGCCCTGCAGGCCGGCGAGCTCGACGCGTTCGGGCACGTACGGCTCGGCGGCATCGGTGAGATGCTCGCCCAGGAGATCGAGAAGCGTACCGGCAAGGAGGCCCGCACCACGGTCCTCGGCCACATCCAGCGTGGGGGCACGCCCACCGCCTACGACCGGGTCCTGGCCACCCGCTTCGGCCTCGGCGCCATCGACGCCGTCCACGAGGGCGACTACGGCAAGATGATCGCCCTCAACGGTACGGACATCGTCCGGGTCGGCCTCGACGCGGCCACCGCCGAGCTCAAGACCGTCCCGGCCTCGCGTTACGAGGAGGCCGAGGTCTTCTTCGGCTGATCGGCGTCGCCGTGAGGGCCGTCCCGGGAGCTCCGGGGCGGCCCTCCGCGTTCACGGGGCGGCGCGCCTTCACATGGGGCCCGTGTACACGGGGTGACGCGGGTTCGCGCACGCCCGCGTTCGCGGGCGTGGACACCCTCCCACGACGTCCTCGCGCCCGCGCCCGCCATATCCGCCGTCATTCCTGGCGGCGGTGGTGCTGCGGCTCATGCGGGAGGGGCGCCATCGACCCGGCCCGCCGCCCGGCGAGCCACTCCAGCAGCTCCGCCTCCGCGCGCAGCTCACGCTCCGAGGGGGCGAGGATGGCCGACAGCAGCATCACCAGAGTGAACATGCTGATGAGGACCAGCAGCGGCACCAGGAAATCGAGGGCCTGGGCGCCGGGGACCATGCCCGGGTCGTGATCGAGCCGCACGCTCATCGCGAACATCCCGGTGTAGTGCATGCCGCTGACCGCCACCCCCATGATCAGGGCGGCCCCGGTGGTCGGGAGGGCGCCGCGCACGCGCAGCGTGAACCAGAGCGCGACCGTCGCGGCGACGACCGCGATCAGGATCGACACGGCGACGACGGACGGGTCGTAGCTGACGTGTCCCGGCATGTTCATGGCCGCCATGCCGACGTAGTGCATGCAGGCCACACCGCTTCCGGTGAGCAGCCCGCCGGCGAGCAGCGGACCCGGCCGCTCGCCGCCGTACGACACGAGGAACAGTCCGGCGCCCACCACGGTGATCGCGATGAGCGCGGAGGCGACGGTGAGCGGGATGTCGTAGCGGATCGGGGCGTTCCCGACGTCGAATCCCATCATCGCGATGAAGTGCATGACCCAGATCCCGGTGCCGCCGATCGACACGGCGCCTCCGGCGAGCCAGCGCACCCGCGCGCCGCCGACCGCGAAGCGGGCGCGCGCGGTCAGCATCAGCCCGAGCATCGAGCCGATGCTGGACATCACGTACGCGAGCAGCGGTGTGAGCAGACCATACGAGAAATGGTTTATGGGTGCCATGAATTCACCTTTCGGTAAATCGAGACACTGGGAGTATGGCAATTACCCGCCAATTACGAGTTCCGCGTACGAGGTGATGGGGGAGTCAGGGTGAGTCTTTTCGCCCCGGAGGAGTGGTAATTCCTCACCGATACGGAGAGGCGCACTCCGAGTGAGGTTCTGTTCATGTTTCCCGTGGTGGTGATCGCGAGAGAGGCCGCGCGGGTCGGTCGATTTCGCGGTCGCCGGATCGGGACATGCCCGATTCTTCGCGCCGGAAAGACCGTATTCACGGGGAGTGGCTCACGCGGACCGTAGCGGCCGGTCGGCGTGCGGTTCGGAACGATGCCGCACGCGTGACCGATGCGACGGCTCTCGTGGGCGGCGAAAATCTCATCGCCGATTCTCCGTCGAATCCCGGGAACAGGGGCTGCGCGGCATCACGCAGAACCTGTACGACCACATGGAGTCCGGTTATGCTCGCGGCATCGGTCACTCGCGTGACGAGGAGCGGTCGTGTTCTCCGACGAACCGGGCGGAGTCCTTCTCTGGCTCGTATTCTGGATCGCCCAGATCATCCTTCCCGTATTGGCCGGGCTGGTCGTGTTGGCCGCGATGCTGTTCTGCTCGTTCGTGGTCACCACCGCGACGATCGCCGCCGTCCACCACGCGATTCGCCGTATCTCGCGACGCCGTCGGCGGCGACCGCGGCTCCAGGAAGATCGGCGGGAGCGGGAAGCGGGTTTGAGCGTGCTGTCGGCTTGGATGGGCCGTGCGGCGGACGACTGACTGGCCCGGCCGGCACCGAGAGGTCGTGTCTCCGGGCCGGGCGGACGAGGGCCGGGCGTGGACCGAAGCGGACTAAAGTAGCGGGGTCGCGGCGTTGTGCCTTCCCGGACCGCTTTCCGGTTCGCCCTAGCCGCCCGTACGCGCCACACTTGCGGTAGCCGTACCTGTCTCGAACCGCTTCGCCGGAGGTAAACACGATGTCCGTGACGGCCATGTCGGCCCTGGGGGAGCCCTGCGTGCTGCTCAAGCTGGGCGAGGTCGTCCTCAAGGGCAGGAACCGCGAGCTCTTCGAAAGCCGGCTGCGCGCCAACATCAAGGCCGCGCTCAAGGAGTTCACGGTCGACATCCGGCAGCGGCACGGCGTGATCGCGCTGTTCCTCCCCAAGGGCACCGGCGTGGACGTCGCCGATGCGGTCGCGCGACGCGTGTCCGAGGTGCCCGGCCTGGTACGGGTCAACCTGGCCTGGCGGGTCGCCAAGACCCCCGAGGCCGTGACCGAGGCCGCGGTCGAACTGATCAAGGACAGGGACGAGGTCGCGCGCAAGGCGCGGTTCGCCGTGCGCTCCCGCCGCAGGGACAAGCGGTTCCCGCTCCGCTCCAACGAGCTGGACCGCCTCGTGGGCGGAACCATCAACGACACCTACGGCCTGCCGGTCGACCTGAAGAACCCCGAGCTGACCGTCTACATCGAGGTGGACAGGGACGAGGTCTTCGTCTTCACCGACGGGCTGCCCGGACAGGGCGGCCTGCCGGTCGGTTCCAGCGGGCGGGCGCTGGTCCTGATGTCCGGCGGCATCGACTCGCCCGTCGCCGCCTACCGGATGATGCGCCGCGGCCTCCGGGTGGACTTCCTCCACTTCTCCGGCATCCCGTTCACCACGTCCGAGTCCATCTACAAGGCGTACGCGCTGGTCCGCCGGCTCGACCGGTTCCAGGGCAAGTCACGCATGTGGGTGGTGCCGTTCGGCAAGGCCCAGCAGTCGATCAAGGCGTCCGGCCAGGACCGGCTGGCGGTGATCGCGCAGCGGCGGCTGATGCTGAAGACGGCGGAGGAGGTGGCCCACCGCATCCACGCGGAGGCGCTGGTCACCGGTGACTCGCTCGGCCAGGTCTCGTCGCAGACCCTGACCAACATCACCGCCCAGGACCACGCGGTCGACCTGCCCATCCTGCGGCCGCTGATCGGGCTGGACAAGACCGAGATCATGGCCGAGGCGCGGCGCATCGGCACGCTGGAGATCTCCGAGCTTCCCGACGAGGACTGCTGCACGCTCCTCGCACCGCGTTCGGCGGAGACCCGGGCCAAGATCGAGGACCTCAAGCAGATCGAGAAGCGGCTCGACGCCGAGGAACTGGCCGTCCAGCTCGCCGACTCCCTCCAGGAGTACAAGCTCGAAGACGCCTGACCGGGCCGTCACTCCGGCCGGGTAGGTCAGAAGGAAGGCTTCCGGTACTCGTAGACGTCGTCGAGGTCGAACAGCATGACCTCGCCGGGAGCCTCCTTCGCCGCCTCGCGCAGGTGGTCCGAGAAGCCGTGCATCGAGAAGATCGCGAGTACGGCGTTCGCCGCGTCGTGGTCCTTGGCCAGCAGCGCTCTGATGTGGCGGAGGCGCTCCAGGTCCTTCAGGCCACGCGGTCGCTCCGTCGCCTTGGTCTCGCCGATCACGGTGATCGTCGAGCCCGTGGGGCGCGCACTGGTGTCGAACGCGAGACCGAGGTAGTCCACTTCATGGGTTGTCCGGTTGGCGGGATCGGGCACCAGCGTCCAGCCGTCGGAGCCGAGGTCGACCTTCCGGTCAGACAGCAGCCGGAACGCGCTCCAGGTGGCGATGTGCTCGAACGCTGGACCGAGCACCTGGGAGCGGAAGCTGTGCTGGGCATCCCGCCAGGCTGCGGCCGGAGTCGTCTGCCCCTTCTCCAGCTTGGAAATGCGCGATCGGACCACGGCGTGATGGAAGCGGATGATCGGATCCGTCAGCCGGAAGAGGTAGTCGCGGGGGCGCAGGAGGTCGCGCTGCTCGTCGACATAGCGCATGGCCACCAGCCGGGCGACGATCGCGTCGGTCTCGTCCTTGGGGCGGCCGATCACCCCACCGATCTTCGCCAGGGTCGTCGCGCCCCCGGAGATGGCCTTCATCGCCTGCCGATAGATGTCCTTGTCCCCGATGCGCGGATCCTCGCGGAGCAGATGATCCATCTCGGCGTCGGTGAAGAAGTCCGGCTGCGGACGCAGCAACGCCTCCGTGATCCAGGCGTCCAGCTCCTCCATGGTCTCAGGAGCCGGTAGTCCGGCTTGCTTGACGAGGGCCTCCATGTAACCCGGGGCCCCGCCGAGTACCGCGAAGAGAGTGAACGCGACCCGGCGGTCCTTGATCCCCCAGAACCGCGCCATATCGACGTGATCGAAGGCGTTCATGGTCATCTTGAAGGTGAGACGGCCGAAGAGCGGCCGAGAGCCGTGGCCGAGCTCGTGGATCGTCGACATCGCCGAGCCGCAGAGCAGCAGGCAGCCCTCGATGATCCGGTCGTAGTAACGGATCCGGACACCCGGTGGGGCGACCTCTCCGGGCGGGAACATATGGGAGTCGTGGATGGCCTTGACGATCGACGGCAGATGCGGCGCGTCGCGCAGCAGATAGGGGAACTCGTCGATCACCACGGGCGGGACCCGGCGGCCCTGCCTCCGGCGGAATGTGGCGTTCATCGCGATCTCGAGCAACCGGTCCCAGGTGTCGTTCGCGGCGATGGGCAGCGTCGACAGATCGGCGATGAGTGAAAGGTCATAGACGGCCAGTTCGTCACGGAACCGCTCTTGGGCCTGGGAAAGCGTCTCCTCAAGGTCAGCCTGGAAGTAGAACCCGTCGGTCGCCTTCGTGAATCGCGCGAGAAGGTAGGACTTCCCGGCGCGGCGGCGGCCGGTCCAGGCGGCCACCGAGGAGCCCGGGCGCCCGCTGGGGGATGTTTTCGCGAACCGGTTGAGGATCTTCCATTCCTCGTCGCGGTCAATGATGTCGTCAGGTTTGGGCAGCATGCGGGGCAGCGTATTTTCCCAGCTCCGCCGCCCGCTGGAATTCCAGGGAATCCCCGGAAACTCGTCCGACCTGCGGCTATTCGCGGATTTCACCCTAAAAATGCCCGGACGGTCGGTACGGCTCGCCGCTCGTGGCGCAAGCCGTACCCGGTCGTCTGGGGTAGAAGATCACGGGCGTGGGATCACGCGGTGGCGGACCGCGCCCGTAGGCGGAAGAAGGTCACGCGGGCACCGGGGCGGCGTGCGTGGCGTCGGTGAGGGTGCGTCCGAGGAGCGGGGGGAACTGGCGCATCACCCGCGCGAGCTCGCGCAGGTCGCCGTTGACCAGAGCCTGGGGGCCGTCGCAGAGCGCCTGCTCGGGGTGGGGGTGGACATCGATGATCACGCCGTCCGCTCCGACGGCGATGGCCGCGCGGGTGAGCGGCAGGACGAGGTCGCGGCGGCCGCCCGAGTGGGACGGGTCGATGATCACGGGGAGGTGGGAGAGCCGCTGCGCCACGGGGACCGCGGACACGTCGAGGGTGTTGCGGGTGGCGGTCTCGAACGTGCGGATGCCGCGCTCGCAGAGCACGATGTCGAGGTTGCCGCGCTGCGCGATGTACTCGGCCGACATCAGCCACTCTTCGATCGTGCCGCTCATGCCGCGCTTGAGCATGACCGGCTTGCCCGCCTTGCCGACGGCCTGGAGCAGCGCGAAGTTCTGTGTGTTGCGGGTGCCGATCTGGAGCATGTCGGCGTAGGACGCGACCAGTTCGACGTCGTGGGCGTCCACGACCTCGGTGACGATCGGCAGGCCGGTCTTCTCGCGTACGTCGGCCAGGATGCGCAGCCCTTCCTCGCCCAGCCCCTGGAAGGCGTACGGCGACGTGCGCGGCTTGAAGGCGCCGCCGCGCAGCAGGGTCGCGCCCGCGGCCTTGGCCATCTCGGCGGCCTCCAGGGTCTGCTGCGGGGTCTCGACCGCGCACGGGCCCGCGATCAGCGTCACGGTGTCCGGGCCGATGGGCACCCCGCCCACCCTGACGGTGGAGCGTTCGGGATGGTTCTCCCTGCTGACCAGCTTGTACGGCATGGACACGCGCATGACGTCCGCGACGCCGGACATGCCGCGGATGTTCAGCGCCGCGAAACGCTCGATGTCGCCGACCAGGCCGATGATCGTACGGTTCACGCCCCGGCTGACGAACGCCTCGCCACCGGACGTGCTGACGATCCCCACGATCGACTCGATGTCGTCCTGGGTCGCCTCGGACCCCATGACGATGACCATGATCACTCCTTGCAGGTGCCTGTCGGTTTCCTCGCGAAACGCGAAAGGCCCCGGGTCCGTGTGGACCCGGGGCCTTTCGTTCGCCTTGGCTGTCAGCGCAGCGCTAGGAGGCGAGCGGTCCCTGCGGGTCCGTCGCCATACCAAAACTCAGCGATACGCATGCCACGCAATATAGCGCATGTCCGGCACCGCGAATGGCACCCGTCCCTGATCGCGATCACGAAGGGTGGGGGCGCGTTCCGCTCCCACCTTGGCGTTCCGTCGCGCCGATCATGCGGGGGCGGTGCCGGGCAGGGCGGCTGGCGGGGTCCCGGTGCCGGTGAACGGAACGGCTGGTGGCAGTATGGCGACGTGCCGGAGATTCCCGAAGAGGAGAGCCGTCTGCCCCCCGGGCAGTACATCCCGCGCGGCCGGCCCGTCATCCACTACGGCCGGGTTCCGGCGTTCCGTCCCCAGAGCTGGCGGTTCCAGGTGTTCGGCGCCACCGCCTCAGGTGACGCGCACATGTTCGGGTGGGAGGAGTTCGCCGCGCTGCCCAGGACCGCGGTGATCGCCGACTTCCACTGCGTCACCAAGTTCTCGATCATGGGTAACGAATGGTCGGGCATCGGGGCGCGGACACTGCTGGAGGAGGTCCCTCCGGCTCCCGGCGTACGGCATGTCATGATCTGGGCTGAGTACGGCTACAGCGCGAACATCCGCATGGACGACTTCGACCGTGACACCACCCTGTTCGCCACCGATCTTGACGACAAGCCACTCAGCCCCGAGCGCGGATTCCCCGTACGCATCGTGGTCCCGCACCTGTACGCCTGGAAGAGCGTGAAGTGGGTGCGCGGGGTGGAATACCTGACGGAGGACAGGCGCGGCTTCTGGGAGGAGCGCGGCTACCACAACATCGCCGATCCCTGGCGGGAGCAGCGCTACTCCTACCAGGAGGAGCCGGGCGAGGGCCCTCCCTGACGCCCCGCGTCCGCCTCCCTTGCGTAGTCGATCGCGCACTCTTCGTCGCCGAACCCCTTGCGGGCCCCGCGGACGAGGCGGCACGGTGGTGGGCATGCTGCGTGTCATGGCCGTCGACGACGAGGCGTCCGCCTTGTCCGAACTCGCCTATCTCCTACGCCAGAACGAGCGGATCGAGCACGTCACCACCGCCCGGGACGGGCTGAGCGCGCTCCACACGATCGTGTCGATGATGGGCGCCGGTGAGCGCCTCGACGGCGCCTTCCTCGACATCCGGTTGCCCGGTCTGGACGGTCTCGAACTGGCCAGGGTGATCGCCGGACTCCCCAGCCGGCCCCGGCTGGTCTTCGTCACCGCCCACGACTGCGCGGTCCGGGCCTTCGAGCTGGAGGCCGTCGACTACGTTCTCAAGCCGGTGCGCGCCGACCGGTTGGCGGAGGCCGTACGACGGCTCTCCTGCGCGGTCGCGGCGGCGGCCGCCGAGGAGGAGGACGACACCGACGTCATCCCGGTCGAGCTGGCCGGGCGCACCAAGTTCGTCCAGCGGCAGGCCGTCTGGTACGCCGAGGCCCACGGCGACTACGTACGCCTGCACACGGTGGACGGGGCCTACCTCGTGCGGATGCCCCTCGCCGCGCTCGAACGCCGCTGGGGCGGCTCGGGGTTCCTCCGCGCGCACCGCAGCACGCTCGTCAACACCCGCCACGTCAGCGAACTGCGCTTCGACGCGGGGCGGATGGTGCTCCAGGTCGGGACGGAGACGCTGCCGGTCAGCAGGCGGCACGCCCGGCAGGTTCGCGACCAGCTCGTCCGGCGCCTGCGGGTGACCGGTCCGTCGGCCGGCCCGTCTGTCGGTCCGCCGGCCAGCCCATCTGTCGGGCCCGCGGCCGGCCCGCCGGTCGGCGCGATGTGACAGGGGACGCCAGGCGGCGGGGTGAGGGGTCCGACCGTTCGTCGCGTCCTACCGGCCGCCGGTCCGGACGGGTCCGCGCGCGCGTCGCGAAACACCGACCGCTCGTCCGAAGTCCGGTCGCGGGTACGGCCCGCCACCGTAATCTCTCCGTCATTGCAAGGCCACGCCGCGTAGCTGAAGTAGTTCGTGACCATGCCGCGCGGATGCCAGGCGGGCCCTCACTGGGGATGGGGCCGATTGGGAAATATCCGGCAGACGGTGAATTGCCGAGTGAGGCGATGTCTGCCGGATATGACCTGTCACGGGATCCGCGAAAGCGGTCCGGCCATCGGGGGCGCCGGACCGCGAGCGGGCTCTCCGTCATCCACCACCGTGCACCCTCGCCCATCACCGTTCACCGTCGTCCGGCGCCGCCCGGCGCGTAAACGGGAACGGCGTAACGGGAACGGCGTAACGGGCACGGAGGCGAGGGACGGCCTCGGCGACGCGGGTCAGTCGCGCAGCTTCTTCAGGAGCGCGATGTTCTCCCGGTCCTGGTCCACCTTGCCCGGCGTCTCGATGCAGAGCGGCACTCCGGCGGTCGCGGGGTGGCGCATGATCTCGGCGAACGGCTCCGCGCCGATGTGACCGGCGCCGATGTTCTCGTGGCGGTCCTTCTTGGAACCGCACACGTCCTTCGAATCGTTCGCGTGGATCAGCTTGAGCCGTCCGGGGGCGACCTGGTGCAGCGCGTCGAACGTCGCCCGCACCCCGCCCGGAGCGGCCAGGTCGTGCCCGGCGGCGAAGGCGTGACAGGTGTCCAGGCAGACGCCCACCTTCGGATGGTGATCCAGCGCGTCGAGGTAGGGGCCGAGGTCCTGCACGGTCGCGCAGAGCATCTGCCCCTGCCCCGCCATCGGCTCGAGCAGCAGATCGGGGCCGCCTTCGGGGATCTCGTCCAGCAGCGGGAGCAGGTGCTCGCGCACCTGGCGGAAGGCGTCGTCCCTGGACTGGCTGACGGCGGAGCCGGTGTGCATCACCACGCCGAGAGCGCCGATCTCGGCGCCGCGCCGGAGCGTGTGTCTGATCACCGCCACGGAGTTGGTCAACGTCGCCGCGGTGGGCGAGCCGAAGTTCACGAGGTAAGAGGAGTGCGCGAAGACCGGCAGCTCTGACGCGGCGAGTTTCGCGTCCTCGATCGGGTGGCCGTCATTGAGCGCCCAGGACCGGGGGTTGGTGACGAAGACCTGGATGATCTCGGCGCCGACGTCGGCCGCATGGCGCAGTCCGCCGGTGGCGAGACCGCCCGCGACGGAAACGTGCGCGCCAATCGCATTTCTAGGGGTCATGATGAATCCAGCCTAGTGTCCGGGCCTTTGTGGCAACGTACAAACCCCGGCTGGGACACGACCGGACAGTTGTGTGTTCGCGCTGCTAGACCCGGCCCTCGGCCGCGATGTTGACTGCTGGCATGCGAGAACTCAGCCAGGAGGAGCTGTGCTCCTGCTGCGCGTCCACGACCTGGATGGCCGCGGTCGCGGCGCGGCAGCCGTACGCGGACCTCGCCGCGCTGACGGCGGCGGGCGAGGAGGCGATCGCGGCGCTGGACTGGCCCGACGTGGAGGAGGCACTCGCGGCGCATCCCCGGATCGGGGAGCGGGCCGTCGCCGGGCGGGCGGCAGACGGCGAGCGCGAGGCGCGGTGGTCCCGGACCGAGCAGTCCGGTACGGCCGGTGCGGCCCGGACCGTGCTCGACGCCATCGCCAGGGGAAACGCGGTCTATGAGGAACGGTTCGGCCACGTCTACCTGGTACGCGCCACGGGCAGGAGCGCCGAGGAGATGCTCGGGCTGCTGCTGGCCCGGCTCGCGAACGACGAGGAGACCGAACGGACGATCGTCCGCGCCGAACTCGCCGAGATCGTGCGGCTGCGCCTGGAGAAGGCGGTGACCGGCCGGTGAGCCTCTCCACCCACGTGCTCGACACGGCGAAGGGGCTGCCCGCGGCCGGCGTGCTCGTCCGGCTCTCGCGGATGACCGTGCACGGCTTCCTCGCCGCGGCCGAGGGCCGCACGGACGAGGACGGCCGGATCCGGGAGTGGTCGCCGGTGAGCGCGGAGTGGGTCGAGGGCGTGGACCCGCGTCCCGGCACCTACCGCCTGGTCTTCCACACGGGGGAGTACCTCGGGAAGGACGCCTTCTTCCCCGAGGTCAGCGTCGTCTTCAGGGTCCGGGAGCCCGGCGGCCACTGCCACGTGCCGCTGCTGCTCAGCCCGTTCGCCTACTCGACCTACCGCGGGAGCTGATGTGATCATCTTGGGGCCCAACCGGTACGGCAAGGCCGAGACCAGGGTGGTCAGGGTCACCCGGCACGGCGACGTCCACCACATCAAGGATCTCAACGTCAGCACGTCGCTGTCCGGTGAGATGGCCGACGTGCACCTGACCGGCGACAACTCGGCCGTGCTCACCACGGACGCGCAGAAGAACACGGTGTTCGCGTTCGCCAGGAAACACGGCGTCGGCGCGGTCGAGGACTTCGCCCTGCTGCTCGCCCGGCACTTCGTGGACTCGCGGCCGACCATCCACCGGGCGCGGGTCGCGATCGAGGAGTACGCCTGGGAGCGGAACGCCGGATCCGGGCACTCGTTCGTGCGCTCCGGCAGGGAGGTGCGCACCTGCGTCGCCCACTACGACGGGTCGGCCGCCTGGATGGTGTGCGGGCTGCGCGACCTGGTCGTGCTGAACACCACGAACTCCGAGTTCTGGGGTTTCGTGAAGGACGAGTACACGACCCTGCCGGAGACCCGTGACCGGATCCTGGCCACGGCGGTCGAGGCGTCCTGGCGGCATTCCGCGGTGAGTTCCGCCGACCCGGACGAGGACGGCGCGAAGAACTGGGACAAGTCGTACGAGTCGGTTCGGCAGGCGCTGCTGACGGCCTTCGCCGGGACCTACAGCCTCTCCCTCCAGCAGACGTTGTACGCCATGGGGGCCCGGGTGCTCGCCGACTGCCCCGAGATCTGCGAGGTACGGCTGGCGCTGCCGAACAGGCACCACTTCCCGGTGGATCTCGCGCCCTTCGGGCTGGACAACCCGGACGAGGTGTACCTCGCCGCCGACCGGCCGTACGGGCTGATCGAGGGGACGGTCCTGCGCGACGACGCGCCCGCCGCCGGACCGGCCTGGGAGTGACGACGATGGACTTCCTGCGCCCCGGCACCTGGGGGGAGGCCCTGGCGATGAAGGCCGCGAGGCCGGACGCCACGCCGATCCAGGGCGGCACGGACGTGATGGTCGAGATCAACCTCGACAAGGGGCGTCCGGCGGCCCTCCTCGACCTGAACCCCGTCGCCGAGCTGGCCGAGTGGTCCTGGACGGGGGACGGCGCGCCGATGCTGCGCGTGGGAGCGGGGGTGACGTACGCGCGGCTGATCGCGGAGCTGGGCGGGTGGCTGCCGGGGCTCGCACAGGCGTCCCGGACCGTGGGATCGCCGCAGATCCGCAACCGGGGGACGGTCGCGGGCAACCTGGGGGCGGCCTCGCCCGCCGGGGACGGCCACCCGCCGCTCCTCGCGTCCGGAGCGCTGGTCGAGGCCGCGTCGGTGCGCGGCACGCGGCTGATCCCGATCGCGGAGTTCTACCTCGGGGTGAAACGCAACGCGCTGGAGGACGACGAGCTGATCCGCGCGGTCCACGTCCCTCCGGCCGCCGGCCCGCAGTACTTCTCCAAGATCGGTACCAGGAACGCGATGGTGATCGCGGTGTGCTCCTTCGCCATCGCCCTGCGTCCGGGGGAGCGGCGCGCGGGCACCGGGATCGGCTCCGCCGCCCCCACGCCCCGCCGGGCGTACGCGGCCGAGGAGTTCCTGGCGGGGGAGCTCGACTGGGACGGCCGCGGGCCGCTCGACCCCGCGCTCGCCCGCAGGTTCGGCGAGCTGGTCGCCGAGGCCGCGTCGCCCATCGACGACGTGCGCGGCCGGGCGGCCTACCGGCGACACGCGCTGGGTGTCATGGCCCGCCGGGCGCTCGGCTGGGCCTGGACCGACCACACGGCGGGCCCGGCCGGCCGGGCGGACGAAGGGAGCGGTGACAGCGGATGATCCCCGACGCCTCCCGGCCGGACGGCCGGGTCTTCTCGTGGCGCCTTCCGATGGAGGTCCGATGCGGGTGAACGTCTCCGTCAACGGCGAACGGATGTCCGCCGACGACGTCTGGGAGGGCGAGAGCCTGCTGTACGTCCTGCGCGAGCGGCTGGGGCTGCCCGGCGCGAAGAACGCCTGCGAGCAGGGCGAGTGCGGGTCGTGCACGGTCTACCTCGACGGGGTCACGGTGTGCGCGTGCCTGGTGGCCGCCGGGCAGGCCGAAGGCCGTGAGGTGATCACCGTGGAGGGGCTCTCCTCCGGAGGCGGTACGCGGAGCGAGGACGTCTCCGCTGAGGGGGAGCCCGCGGACGGCGGCCTCGACGAGGTGCAGCGCTGCTTCGTCGAGGCGGGAGCCGTACAGTGCGGGTTCTGTACACCGGGGCTCGTCGTGCAGGCGCACTCCCTGATCGCGGGCGCGTCCGGAGTGCCGGCGGACGCCGAGATCCGCGAGGCCCTGGCCGGCAACCTGTGCCGGTGCACGGGATACGAGAAGATCCTCGACGCCGTGCGCCTGGCCGCCGCCCGCGCGTGCGCCGCACGGGACACGCCGCTCGTCCCGCCACAGCAGGGAGCCTCCGATGACTGATCGGCCACTCCGGCGCGTGATCATCGAGAACGCGTACATCGTCCCGGTGGCCGGTGCGGAGATCCCGTCCGGACATGTCGTGATCGAGGGGGATCGCATCGTCGCGGTCGGCCCCGGCCCCGCGGACGCGGTGCTCGACGGCGTGACCGATGGCGGATCCGGCGGCGGATCCGGCGACGGCGACAGCGAGCGGATCGACGGGAGCGGGTGCCTGGCGACGCCCGGCCTGGTCAACACGCATCACCACCTCTATCAGTGGGCCGCGCAGGGAGTCACCCCCGACGGGACGCTGTTCGAGTGGCTGGTCGCGAGCTATCCGCTGTGGGCCGGGATGGACGCCGAGGTGGTGCACGGGGCCGCGACGGCGGGGCTCGCCTGGCTGGCCATGTCGGGATGCACCACCACGACCGACCACCACTACGTCTTCCCCAAGGGGCGCGGCGACCTGTTCGACGCGGAGATCGAGGCGGCCCGGCGGATCGGCGTGCGGTTCCACCCCTGCAGGGGGTCGATGGACCGGGGGCGGTCCAAGGGCGGCCTGCCCCCGGACGAGGTCGTGGAGGAGCCCGACGCCATCCTCGCCGCCACCGAGGACGCGATCCGGAAATATCATGACCCGTCGTTCGGGTCGATGCTCCGGGTCGCGGTCGCCCCCTGCTCGCCCTTCTCGGTGAGCGGCGAGCTGATGGTGTGGTCCGCCGAGCTCGCCCGCTCCCACGGCGTACGGTTGCACACGCACATCGCCGAGACCCAGGACGAGGACCAGCACTGCGTGGAGCAGTTCGGCGTCCTCCCCGTGGAGTACCTCGACCGGCTCGGCTGGCTGGGTCCCGACGTGTGGCTGGCCCACGCCGTCCACCTGACCGACAAGGACGTCCAGAGGTTCGCCGAGACCGGCACGGGGACCGCGCACTGCCCGTCGTCGAACGGCCGCCTCGGTGCGGGCATCGCCCGGGTGTGCGACCTGCTGCGTGCGGGAGCGCCCGTGGGCCTCGGCGTCGACGGCGCCGCCTCCAGCGAGATGACCACGCTGGCGGGTGAGATCCGGATGGCCATGCTCATGCAGCGTGCCCGGTACGGCCCGCGTGCCCTGACCGCCCGTCAGGCGCTTGAGCTGGCCACGCTGGGCGGCGCCCGCTGTCTCGGCCGCGGGGCGGAGATCGGGACGCTGGAGCCGGGCAAGCTGGCCGACGTCGCCCTGTGGCGGCTGGACGGCTTCTTCGCCGCGATCGACGATCCGGTGGTCGCGTTCGCGTACGGCCGGACGCCGCCGCTGGCCCGGCTGCTGGCGGGCGGCCGGACCCTGGTCGAGGACGGCGAGCTTCGCACGGTCTCCGGCGCGGAGGCGGCCCGGGCGGGCGCGGCGGCGCACCGCCGCCTGACGGGTGCGGCGTGATGGCCAGGCCCGTCGAGGTGAGGTACGGCGTTCGACGATGATGGTCGTCATCCGTTCGCCGAGCACCAGGGAGCAGCAATGAGGGACCACGTCGTCATCGCGCCGGACAAGTTCAGGGGGTCGCTGGCCGCCGCGGACGTGGCCGCGCACCTGGCCGTCGGGCTGGGGGACGTGCCCGTCGTGTCGCTCCCGGTGGCCGACGGCGGTGACGGCACGGTGGACGCGGTCGTGGCGTGCGGTTTCACCCGGGTCGAGGTCGAGGTGACCGGTCCCACCGGCCGTCCCGTCCGCGCGTCCTACGCCACCCGGGACGGCGTCGCGGTGATCGAGCTGGCCGAGGCGTCCGGCCTGCGGCTGCTGCCGGAGGGCCCCGCTCCTCTGACGGCCACGAGCTACGGGACCGGCGAGCTGATCGCCCATGCCGTACGGCACGGCGCCCGCAGGGTCGTGCTCGGGCTCGGCGGCAGCGCCTGCACCGACGGCGGCGCCGGCATGATCCAGGCCCTCGGCGCGCGCCTGCTCGACGGCGACGGCGGCGAGCTGCCTCCCGGCGGAGGCGCGCTCAGGAACCTGGCCACGATCGACGTCTCGGCGTTCGGCCTGGGCCACACGCGCGAGCACGAGCACGAGCACGAGCAGGGCCACGGGCACGGTCACGGGCATTCCGGCGGTGATCTCTCGGACGTGGAGTTCGTGGTCGCGAGCGACGTGGACAACCCCCTGCTCGGGCCGCACGGAGCGGCGGCCGTGTACGCCCCGCAGAAGGGGGCCGGTCCGCAGGACGTGGCGATGCTGGAGGCCGGCCTGGCCCGGCTGGCCGCCGTCGCCGCGCACACCCACGGCGTCGTGGGAGCGGCCGAGCACGACGGTGTCGTACGCGCGATGGGCGTGGCCGGTCGGCCCGGAGCCGGAGCGGCCGGCGGCGTCGGCTTCGCCGCGATGGCCTTCCTGCACGCCGAGGTCAGCCCCGGCATCGAGTACCTCCTCGGCCTGCTGGAGTTCGACCGGCACGTCGAGGGCGCGCGGCTGGTCATCACCGGCGAGGGATCGCTGGACGAGCAGTCCCTGCGCGGGAAGGCGCCGGTGGGCGTGGCCTCGGCGGCGGCCAAGCACGGGGTCCCGGTCGTCGCCGTGTGCGGCCGCCGGTCGATCTCGGACGAGGAGCTCCACGCGGCGGGCATCACCGCCGCCTACGCCCTGACCGATCTCGAACCCGACGTCGAGCGGTGCGTCGCGGAGGCGGGGCCGCTGCTGGAGCGCCTGGCCGCGGCCATCGCCGCCGACCGGCTCTCCCCGTCTGCCGGCCGGAGCGATCACTAGGAAGCCCACGGAGGTCCCGTATGGTCCACGCGGAAGGCGATGAGCGCGCGGAGTTCGACCTGGTCGTGCGCTCCCGCCGGGTGGTGACCCCGGAGGGGGAGGGGCCGCTCGCGGTGGCCGTGCGGGCCGGGAGGATCGCGGCGCTGCGCCCGCACGACGCGCCCCCGCCCGCGCGGGAGACCGTGGACCTCGGCGAGGTGGCTTTGCTGCCCGGTCTCGTCGACACCCACGTGCACGTCAACGAGCCGGGCCGTACGCACTGGGAGGGGTTCGCCTCGGCCACCAGGGCGGCGGCGGCCGGAGGTGTCACCACGATCGTCGACATGCCGCTCAACGCGCTGCCGCCGACGGTCAGCGTGGCCGCGCTGGAGGTCAAGCGGAAGGCCGCCGAGGGGCAGTGCCACGTCGACGTCGGTTTCTGGGGCGGCGCGATCCCCGGCAACTCGGGCGAGCTGGAGCCGCTGCACCGGGCGGGGGTGTTCGGCGTCAAGTGCTTCCTCTCGCCGTCCGGCGTGGACGAGTTCCCCGCTCTGGATCGCGCCGGGCTGCGGGAGGCACTCCGGGTGCTGGCGGAGTTCGACGGGCTGATGATCGTCCACGCGGAGGACCCGGCGGTGCTCACCGACCCGCTCGGCCCGACATATCCGGATTTCTTGGCATCTCGAACGGCGGAGGCCGAGCGGAGAGCCGTCGAGCAGGTCATCGAGCTGGCCGCCGAGACCGGAGCTCGCGCCCACATCGTGCACGTCTCCTCCGCGTCCTGCCTGGAACCGCTGCGGGCCGCCCGGCGCGACGGTGTGCGGATCAGCGCGGAGACCTGCCCGCACTACCTCACCCTGACCGCCGAGGAGGTCAGCGGACCCGCGTACAAGTGCTGCCCCCCGATCAGGGAGGCCGCCAACCGCGACGCCCTCTGGGAGGGACTCGCCGACGGCGTGCTGATGGGTGTCGTCTCCGACCACTCGCCGTCCACGCCCGACCTCAAGGTGCCCGACTTCGCCGCGGCCTGGGGCGGGATCTCCTCGCTGCAGCTCGGCCTCCCCGCTGTGTGGACGTCCGCGAGCGCGCGGGGCCACGGCCTGAGCGCCGTGACGCGGTGGATGGCGGAGGGGCCGGCGGCGCTGGTCGGCCTGCCGTACAAGGGGGCGATCCGGCCGGGTGCGGACGCGGACCTGGTCGCCTTCGATCCGGAGGCGGGGTTCACCGTGGACGCCGCCGCGCTGCACCACAGGAACCCGGTGTCGCCCTATCACGGCAGGGCGCTGACCGGCGTCGTCGTCCGCACGTGGCTGCGCGGCCGACCGGCCGACCTCGTCACCCCGCACGGCAGGTTCCTCACCAAGGAGGGGATCGGATGACGGATCTCGGCAGGCTTCCCGACCTCGCGCTCCGCTCGTACGGCGGGTCGGTGGTCGCGGCGAGCGACGAGTCGTTCGCGGAGAAGGAGGCCCTGATCAGGCCGGGGCCGGCCGAGTTCCGGCCGCACACGTTCGGCGCGAAGGGCCAGGTCTACGACGGGTGGGAGACCCGGAGGCGGCGTGAGCCCGGCCACGACTGGGCCGTGGTACGGCTCGGCATGCCCGGGGTGATCCGGTCGATCGTGATCGACACCGCGTGGTTCAAGGGCAACTATCCGCCGTTCGCGTCGGTCGAGGCGTGCGCGGCCGACGCGGGCTGCTCCCCGGACGAGTTGACCGGGTGGGCGGAGATCGTGCCGCGCGCCCCGCTCAAGGGCGACACCGCCCACGAGTTCGAGGTGGCCGACCGGCGCCGGTTCACGCACGTGCGGCTGAACATCTTGCCCGACGGCGGCGTGGCCCGGCTGCGGGTGCACGGCGAGGTGGTGCCCGACCCCCGGTTCCTTTCCGGTCTCACCGTCGATCTCGCGGCGCTGGAGAACGGGGCGGTCGTCGTCGCCTGCTCGGACGAGTTCTACTCCTCGCCCAACAACGTCCTCGCCCCAGGTCAGGCCAGGAACCAGGCCGAGGGCTGGGAGACCGCCCGCAGGCGGGACGGCGGCAACGACTGGCTGATCGTCGCCCTGGCCGGCGCGGGCACCGTCGCCGTGGCCGAACTGGACACCTCGAACCTGCTGTTCAACGCGCCGGGATCGGCCGCGCTCACGGGCATCGACGCGCGCGCGGCGGCGCTGGAGGACGAGGACGCCTGGTTCACCGTGTTGCCGAGGACCCGGCTCCAGCCCGACACGCGGCACCGGTTCCGCCTGGACGGCGATCGTCCCCTGACCCACGTCAGGCTCGACATCTTCCCCGACGGCGGGCTGGCCCGGCTGCGACTGCTCGGCTCGTTGCTCGGCGACCCACTCTGATCGGAACGGCCCTGATCAAACGGCTCTGATCAAATGGCTCTGCCCGAACGGCTCTGATCGGAACGGCTGTGGCCGGAGCGGTGACCTGTCGCAACGGTCCCCGTGGCGCCACGGTCATATTCCGGAGCGCCCGCCGGTCGCGGCGGGCGCTCCGCGGTGTCAGTACCAGATGGTGATCGTCGAGCCCATCGGCTGCTGGCCGAGGGGGTTCTCGCCCACGACGCGCTGGCCGCCCATCAGCTTGCGCATCTTGACCTTGAACCCGGCGGCCTCCAGCTCGCGCTTGGCCTCCTGCACGGCCTTGAGCCGTACGTCGGGGACGTTCACGAAGTCGGGGGTGGCCAGCGAGTCGTCGGTCTCCCACGGCCAGTGCCAGCCGGTGTCCGGTCCCTTCGAGACCGTCAGCCGTACGGGGGATCCGGCGGTGACCTCGGCGCCCGCGGCCGGGTCCTGGGCGATCACGGTGCCGGGAGGAGTGCTGTCGCCGGTCTCGTCGACCTGGACGGTGAAGCCCTTCTCCTGGAGGAACTGGACCGCTTGGTCCTTCATCATCTGCGAGACGTCCGGCATCAGCAGGCCCGCGCTGACCACCAGATTGATGGTTGCGCCCTTCCTGACCCTCTCACCGACCGACGGGTTGGTGCGGACCACGAGGTCGCGCGCGATGGTGTCGCTCGGCACCTTGCTCACCCGGCCGACCTCCAGGCCGGCCTCGGCGATCTTGACCTTGGCGTCTCCGGCGCTGAGCTTCTCGACGTTCGGCACCGGGACGGTCTCCGGCCCCGCCGAGGCCACGAGCGTCAGCTCCGCCCCCTTCTCCACCTCGGCGCCCGGGGCGGGGGAGATCTCCAGGACGCGGTCCTTCTGGACCTCCTCGTCGAACCGGGGCTCGCCGATCTTGACCTTGAAGCCGGCGTTCTCCGCCTGCTGCCTGGCCGCCGTGATGTTCTGGCCGAGCAGGTCGGGCACCTGCGTGTAGCGCGCCTGGGAGAACCACCAGCCGGTGAAGGCGATGCCCGCGACCATCACCACCGCCAGACCGACGATGAACCAGTTCGGCCGCCACCGGCGTGACGTGGACTGCGCGGGCGGGACCGTCGCCAGCTCGGGTTTCGGCTGGATCATCGTGTGCCCGGCCACGTCGGACGTGTGGGCGCCCGTGGCGTACGCGGTCCCGGGCGTACTGGAGATCCCCGGGGTGCTGGTGGTGCCGGCCGTGCCGGACCCCGCCCCGAGAGGCGTGGAATGCTGCCCGGTGTGTCCGCGCGGCAACGTGCGGTGCGCCTCCACGGCGGCGACCAGCATGGCGGTCGCGTCGGCGGGGCGCCGGGCCGGGTCCCTGTCGGTGGCCGCGGCCACCAGCGCGTCGATCTGCGGCGGGACACTGGAGATGATCGACGACGGGGCGGGGACGCTGTCGTGCACGTGCCGGTAGGCGATGGACATCGGTGTCTCGCCCTCGTACGGCTGCCGCCCGGTGATCAGCTCGAACAGCATGACTCCGGCCGCGTAGACGTCGCTGCGGGCGTCCGCGACGCCGGAGGTCACCTGCTCGGGCGACATGTAACCGATCGTGCCGATCATCATGCCGGTCTTCGTCTGGTTGCTCGCCTCGACGGCCCGGGCCAGGCCGAAGTCCACGACCTTCACCCGGCCGTCGTCGGCGAGCAGCACGTTCTCCGGCTTGACGTCCCGGTGGACGAGCCCCGCCTGGTGGGCGGCGCCGAGGGCGGCGAGGACGGGGATCATGAGTTCCAGCGCCTCGCGTGCGGGCAGCGGGCCGCGCGAGCGCAGCACGTCGCGCAGCGTCTTGCCCGGCACGTACTCCATCGAGAGGTAGACGGTGGACCCGTCCGTGCCCTGGTCGAAGACCTGCACCACGTTGGGGTGCGACAGGCTCGCGACCGACTTCGCCTCGCCGATGAACCGCTTGACGAACTGCGGGTCCTCGGCGAGGGACCGGTGCATCACCTTGAGCGCCACCGTGCGGTCGAGCCGGACGTCCAGAGCCAGATAGACGGAGGCCATTCCACCCCGGGCGATCCGGGACTCGACGCGATAACGCCCGTCGAGCAGCTGCCCCACCAACGGGTCGGTTAGCGTCGTGTCCACCCGCCCGAGTTTACGGCTCCTTTGCCACGGGTAGGGCTCTCCGGCTCCAAAACGAGACCGTTTCTGAACGTTATGCGAACCTCGGCAGGGACGGCGAGGACGCCTCCGCGTAGCGGCGCCGGGGGATGCGGCCCGCCAGGCGCGCCATACGTCCCGCTTCGACCGCCGAGCGCATGGCGGCGGCCATCAGCTCCGGTCGCTGCGCGCGGGTCACCGCGGTCGCCAGCAGCACGGCGTCGCAGCCCAGCTCCATGGCCAGCGCGGCGTCGCTCGCGGTGCCGACGCCCGCGTCGAGGATCACCGGCACCGAGGCCGCCTCGGCGATCAGCTCGATGCTGTGCGGGTTGCGGACGCCCAGACCGGATCCGATCGGCGCGCCCAGCGGCATCACCGCCGCGCAGCCGGCCTGCTCCAGCCTGCGGGCCAGCGCCGGGTCGTCCCCGATGTACGGGAGCACCGTGAACCCGTCCGCGACCAGTCGCTCGGCGGCGTCGAACGTCTCGATCGGGTCGGGCAGCAGGGTCCGCTCGTCCGCGATGACCTCCAGCTTGACCCAGTTCGTCTCCAGGGCCTCCCTGGCCAGGCGAGCGGTCAGCACGGCCTCTCCCGCGGTGAAGCAGCCGGCCGTGTTGGGCAGCACCCGGATGTTCCGCCGGCGCAGCACGTCGAGCACCGACCCCTGGACCGCGGGATCGAGCCTGCGCATCGCCACCGTGGTCAGCTCGGTGCCGGACGCCTCCAGGGCCCGGTCGAGCACGTCGAGCGAGGGCGCGCCCCCGGTCCCCATGATCAGTCGCGAGGTGAACTTCTCCCCGCCCAGGACCAGCACGTCGTCCGCGTCGTTCACGGTCATCCTCCCTGCACCGCCGTCAGCACCTCGACCCGGTCGTTCTCAGCCAGCGCCGTCGACTCCCACGAGCCCCTGCTCACCACCACGTCGTTGACCGCCACGGCGACGCCGCTGGTCAGCGCCGTCAGCGTGCGTACGGCCTCCGCCACGGTCATGCCGTCGGGCAGCTCACCGGCGTTTCCATTGATCGTCACCTTCATCGGACGCCCCTCCCCGGGTCGCAGGACCGGACGGCCTCCGGAACGTCGCCGCCGGTCAGGAACGCCGTGACCGCCTCCGCGGTGACCGGCGCGAGCAGCACACCGCCGCGGTGGTGCCCGGTGGCCGCGATCACGCCCGGCGCGACCGCCGGACCGATCAGCGGCAGGTTGTCCGGCGTCCCCGGCCGGAAGCCGACGGTCGTCTCCGCCAGCTCCAACTCCGTGATGCCGGGAACGAGTTCGCGTGCGTCGCGCAGCAACTCGTACACGCCGCCCGCGGTCACCCGGCCGTCGAACCCCAGCTCCTCCACCGTGGCGCCGAGCGTGATCTCGCCGTCGCCTCTCGGAACCAGGTACGCGGGCGAGCCGTGCACCATCCCGCGTACGCACCGGGTCAGGAACCCCTTCGGGCCGCGCAGCCGCAGGATCTGCCCCTTGACCGGCCGTACCGGCAGGCCGGGAGCCAGCGACGCGGACCAGGAACCGGCCGCGACCACCACCCGCGACCCGGCCAGCACCTCGCCGGACGCCAGTCGTACGCCCCGGACCTCGTCCGCCGCCTCGGCCAGCTCGGCCACCCGGTCCGGGACCAGCGTGCCGCCCGCCCGCTCGAACGCCGTCAGCAGCGCCCGCACCACCAGGCGCGGGTTCACCCAGGCGTCGTCGGCCGCCAGCAGCCCGCCGCGTACCGACGGAGACAACATCGGTTCGTACCGGCGGCACTCGCGCCCGGTCAGCCGCTCCACCCGCAGGCCGAGCGTCTCCTCGAACGCCGCGAGATCCTCCAGGTAGGCCATGTCGTCCGGGCCGTACGCGACCTCGAGCGTGCCGTCGGCGCGGTAGTCGACGTCGACGCCGCTCTCCTCCTGGAGGGCGTCCCGGAACGACGGCCACCTCTCCAACGACGCCAGTCCGAGGCGCAGCAGCGGCTCCTCGGTGTACGTCACCTCGCTGACCGGGGCCAACATGCCCGCCGCGGCGTGCGACGCGCCCGCGCCGGGATCGGGATCCACCACCGCCACGGAAAGGCCGAGCCGTGCGGTACGCCATGCGGCCGACAGGCCCACCACGCCACCACCCACGACGACCACGTCGTAGCCACGCAATCTGTGCGCTCCCTTCGCCGGCATTATCCGGATCAGGTGTTCTGGCGGTCGAGAGCCTGGAGTGCTCTCCTCTCAGCCCGGCTCGCCGGGCTCCCGCGCGTCTTACGCCTCAAGACTAGTCTTGATCGGGAGCGTCACGCACAACATGGTCGTCGCGCATTGTGCGGGCTACTTGCTCAACTCGTTACCAAATCTCCATTGGCGGGTGCCCCGGTCGCCGATCTAGTGTCGGGGCGTGGATCACGTCGTGGTGGTAGGTGCCGGCCTGGCCGGGATACGGAGCATCGAGGCACTGCGAGCCCACGGGTTCGCCGGCCGGATCACGCTGATCGGCGAGGAACCTCATCGCCCCTATGACAGGCCGCCCCTCTCCAAGGCGGTGCTGCTCGGAGAGACCGACTCCACTGTGGTCGACTCCGACCTGGACGCCCTGAACGTGCGGCTGCTCCTCGGGACCGCCGCCAAGGGGCTCGGGACCGGCGTACTGGAAACCACAGAAGGAGAACTCGCCTACGACGGGCTCGTCATCGCCACAGGGGCGACCCCCATCCGGCTGCGCGGTGAGGGCAGGCAGTACGTCCTGCGCACCATCGACGACGCCATCGAGCTGCGCGCCCGGCTCGTGCCCGGCGCCCGCGTCGCCGTCATCGGCGCCGGCTGGATCGGCGCGGAGGTCGCCACCGCCGCGGCCAGGGCGGGATGCGCCGTCACGGTCGTCGAGGCGGGGGAGACGCCCCTCGCCGCGGCCCTCGGTACCACCGTCGGCGCCTACACCACCGGCTGGTACGGCGAAGCCGGCATCGAGCTCCGGCTCGGCGCCATGGTCGGCTCCGTCGACCCCGACGGCCTGACGCTCATGTCCGGCGCGCGCATCCCCGCCGACGTCGTCGTCACCGGCGTCGGCGTCCGCCCCGCCGTCGAATGGCTGAAGGGCTCCGCCGTCGAACTCGACGACGGCGTCCTCGTGGACGAGCACCTGCGCACGTCGGTCCCCGGCGTCGTCGCCGTGGGCGACTGCGCGAACTGGTGGTCCCGCAGGTTCGGCAGGCGCCTGCGGGTCGAGCACTGGGATAACGCGCTCGG
The DNA here is from genome assembly GCF_020826795.1 of Microtetraspora sp. AC03309. NCBI lineage: Bacteria > Bacillati > Actinomycetota > Actinomycetes > Streptosporangiales > Streptosporangiaceae > Microtetraspora > Microtetraspora sp. AC03309. The sequence continues at coordinate 55,476 of NZ_JADDIL010000036.1, forward strand.
CGCGCCGGACACCGCCGCCGCCACGCTGCTCGGAGAGGACGCGGTGTACGACCCCGTCCCGTACTTCTGGTCCGAGCAGTTCGGCCGGATGGTGCAGTTCGCCGGATACCGCGAGGGCGCCCGACTTGTCCTGAGGGGGAGGCCGCGCGAGGACCGGAAATGGGCTGCCTGCTGGCTCACCGAGGACGACCGGCTGGCCGCCGTGCTGACCGTCGACCGCCCCAGGGACCTCGTCCAGGGGCGGCGCCTGATCGAGGCGGGGAAGCGGGTGAACGCCGCCAGGATCGTCGATCCCGCCGCCACCCTGCGTGACTGCGTCTTGGCATGAGAACCGGCGGGGATCCGGCGGAATGCTCGGTGTGAGCGCCGTCGGATCCCCGCCAAGCTTTACCGGGCGCGCCGCAATCGAGGTGTTTTGCGGCAGGCACCTGTGGTAATCGTGGATTTGTGACGCTTACTGTTGCGCAGATCGACAGAGAGACCGACCAGCTCGTAGGGGAGTGGCTCCCCATCTCTGAGGTCGCGAAGAGACTCGGACTGACCATCGGCAGGGCCAAGCAGCTCCTGAAGGACAAGAAGCTCGTCGGCGCCCGCAGGAACGGCGGCGGGGGGCCGCAGGTCCCGGCGAGGTTCCTCGGGCCGGACGACGTGCTCAAGGGATTGCCCGGCACGCTCACCGTGCTCGCCGACGCCGGATTCGACGAGGTCGAGTCGATCCGCTGGCTCTTCACGCCCGACGAGTCGCTGCCGGGGGCGCCGATCGACGCGATCAGCGCCGGACGGCACACCGAGGTCAAGCGCAGGGCGCAGGCCCTCGGGTTCTGATCGACCCTCGGGGGCATGGCATCGTAGTCACGTGAATCTCCGACAGCGGTTGGCCGGCGCCCGGCTGTACCTGTGCACCGACGGCCGGCGGGCCCGTGGCGACCTGCCCGAGTTCCTCGACGCCGTGCTGGCCGCCGGTGTGGACATCGTCCAGCTCCGTGAGAAGGGGCTGGAGGCGCGCGAGGAGCTCGCGCTGCTCGAGGTGTTCCGTGACGCGTGCGACCGGCACGGCGCCCTGCTCGCCGTGAACGACCGCGCCGACGTCGCCTTCGCCGCGCGCCCCGACATCCTGCATCTCGGCCAGGACGACCTGCCGGTTCCCGTCGCCCGGGAGATCCTCGGGCCCGACGTGCTGATCGGCAGGTCGACCCACTCCGCGGCCGAGGCGACGGCCGCGGCGTCTGAGCAGGGAGTCGACTACTTCTGCTGCGGGCCGATCTGGCCCACGCCGACCAAGCCGGGCCGTCCCGCGCCCGGTGTCGCGTTGCTCGAGCACGCCGCCGGCCTGGGTACGGCCCGGCCCTGGTTCGGCATCGGCGGCATCGACCTCGGCAACCTGGACGAGGTCGTGTCCCACGGCGTGCGCCGGGTCGTGGTGGTGCGGGCGATCACGGATGCCGAGGACCCGGCAGCGGCGACGGCCGCGCTGCGGTCCCGCCTCGACGCCGTGTCTCTCTGATCGCCGCTGCCCTCTCGGGAGGCGGCCCACCGGCTCGGCGTAGGCACACCGGCTCGGCGTCGGCCGGCCCGCGTCGGCGGCGGCCACGTGCGCACGTCGGCACCCACGTTTCCCGGCGGGTGGCTCAGTGGGTGGGGGAGACGAACTCGGGCTGGTCGAGCAGGCGTAGCCAGCTCCCGTCCGGCTGGCGCCGGACGACCTGCGCGCGGGCGCCGGCCCCGTCCTTCGGCGGGGTGGAGGTGAGCGCGATGTCGTCGCTGACCAGTGTCGGCAGCGGCTGTTCCGGCTCGAAGCGGGGACGGTTGGCCAGCACCTTCTCCCACAGGGCGCGAATCGCCTCGCGGCCCACCGTCCGGCCGCCGGGCGGATAGGCCATCACCGCGTTCTCTTCGTACAGCGCGGCGACTCCGGCCGCGTCACCGGCGTTGGATCGTTCGACGAACAGGCGGGTGATGTCCTCGGGTCGCATGGCCTTCTCGTACTCCGGCATGGATTCCTCCTGATGGGGGCGCTTCGACGCTTCCCACCCTGGCTCGCCCGCCAGTAGAAGTCCAACAGATAGAACTGATGGAAACTAGAATCCACAGTCATGGAGCTGAGACAGCTGGAATACTTCGTCGCGGTCGCCGAGGAGCGGAACTTCACCCGGGCGGCCGAGCGCGTCCACATCAGCCAGTCCGGCGTCAGCGCCCAGATCCGTCAGCTGGAACGTGAACTCGGTGCCGAGCTCTTCGACCGCTCGGCGCGCACCGCCACCCTCACCGTGGCGGGAAAGGCCGCGCTCGAACACGCCCGCGCCGCGCTCGCCGCCGCTTCGGCGGTCGGCCAGGCGGTGGGTGAGGTGACCGACCTGATCCGGGGGCGCCTCACGGTCGGGATGGTCATCGGCTGCACCGTCACGCCGCTGTTCGACGCCCTCGCCGCGTTCCACCGGGCGCATCCCGGCGTGGAGATCTCGCTCCTGGAGGACAACTCCGACCGGCTCGTCGAGGGGGTGCGCGCCGGCACCCTCGACCTGGCTCTGGTCGGGATCGCGACCGCCGCCCCCGAAGGGCTGGACGCGCTGACGATCATCAGCGAGCGGCTCGTCGTGGCGGTCCCGGACGGCCACCCCTTGGCGGAGCGGCGCAGGGTCGTCCTGCGTGACGTGTGCGCCCACCCGATCGTGTGCATGCCGCCCGGCACCGGTCTGCGTACGGTGTTCGACCAGGCATGCGCGGCGCGGAACCTCCAACCGGTGGTCGCGCTGCAGGCCAGCGCCGCGGACGCCGTCGCCGACCTCGCCGCGCGTGGGCTCGCCGTCGGCGTGCTCAGCCGTTCGATGGCCGAGCGCTACCGCGACCGGCTCACCGCACTCACGATCGACGATCTCGAAACGCCCGCCCTGCTCGCCCTGGTGTGGAGGAGCACGCACAGCCCGGCGCTGCGTGAACTGCTCATGCACAGCAGGCGAGCGTTCGGCACGCCCGGCGCTGACTAGCGGGAACGTCCTTCCGGATCGACCCATCATGGGTTCCGGAGGTGTCCGGGTCTTGCCGGTACCGCACTCTCCCGCTGGGCGGTCCCCCTCCTACGGCAGCCTCCGCCATAGTCCAACCCTCGTTTAGCCGTCGTCCGGCCGCCGCTCGGCGGCGGCCGGGCAGGCGGAAACGGACGGGCGGAAAGGCACAGCGGGGAGGGACGGGCGGATACCGGACGGGTCCGGACGGGTCAGGTGCGCCGCGTGGTGGCGGCGACGGCCAGGGCTCCGAGCGCGTCACGCGCCTCGGACTCGATGGGCGCGCGATCGAGGGAGCGGAGCGCGTCGTCGAGATAGCGCTTGATCATCTCCTCGCACTGGAGCAGCGCTCCGGTCTCCTCGATGACCATGCGGAGCCGCTCGACGCCCTCCTCGTCCAGCTTCGGATCGCCGAGGAGGGTCCGTACGACCTCGGCCTGGGCGTCGGAGGCGGCCGCGAGGGTTCGCGCGATCAGCATGGTGCGCTTGCCCTCGCGCAGGTCGTCGCCCGCCGGCTTGCCGGTCTCGGCCGGATCGCCGAAGACCCCGAGTACGTCGTCGCGTAGCTGGAAGGCGATGCCCACCTTCTGCCCGTACTCGACGCAGAGCTGGTCGATCCACGGCGTCACGCCACGGGCCGCCAGGACGAGGCCGAGCCGCAACGGTTGCTCGACCGAGTACTTGCCGCTCTTGTACAGCGCGACCCGCAGGGCGCTCTCGAAGGTGCTCTCACCCTTGGCCTGCTCCAGCAGGTCGAGGTACTGCCCGAACATCAGCTCGGTGCGCATGTGGTCGTAGACCGGCTGCGCGGCGGCGAGGGCGTCGTCGGGCACACCGCTGGTCCGCCACATCTGCCCCGCCCAGATGAGGAGCAGGTTGCCGAGCAGGACCGCCGCCCCCTCACCGAACTGCTCCGCCGAGCCGTGCCAGCCGGATTCGGCGTGCAGCCGCTCGAACCGGCGGTGCGCGGCGGGCATGCCGCGCCGCAGGTCGCTGGCGTCCATCACGTCGTCATGGATGAGTGCGCTGGCCTGCAGCAGTTCGAGCGAGGCCGCGGCGCTGTAGAGGGCTGGATCATCCGCACCGCCCGCCGCGCGCCATCCCCAGTGGCAGAAGGCTGGGCGCAGCCTCTTGCCTCCGGCGATGAAGTCGTCCACGGCGGTCAGCAGAACGGCGAACTGGGGGTCGTCGAAGAACGGTCGCTGGTCGTCGAGGAACCTTCGGAGAGAACGATCCACTTCGAAACGTACGAGGTCGAGAGGGGCGGCGGAAGTGGTCATGCCTCTGAGCGTAACCGGCATAGATCGAACAGTGGAGACCTGGGGAGACATATGTGGCAGGTGGTAGTAAAGCGGCCATGATTCGTCCGCATGGCGAGAGGGGAGGCGACCGGTAGGGAGAGGAGCGGTAGCCTTGTCACCATGGCTTTGGGTCTCCCGTCACGACTTCCCGACCGCGTTCCGACGGTCCGCGAGATGCTCGCCGCGGGGGAGCGGTCATTCTCCTTCGAGTTCCTCCCGCCGAAGACCGACGAGGGGGAGCGGCAACTCTGGCGGGCGATCCGCGAGCTGGAGGCGCTGCGACCGACCTTCGTCTCCGTGACCTATGGCGCCGGCGGCAGCACGCGTGACCGCACGGTGGACATCGTGGAGCGCCTCGCCCACGAGACGACGCTCACACCGGTCGCGCACTTCACCGCCGTCGACCACTCCATCAAGGAGTTGCGTCACCTGATCGGCAGGTTCGCCGACGCGGGCGTGCGCAACATCCTGGCCGTACGAGGCGACCCGCGCGGCGGCGATCCCCTCGACGAGTGGATCAAGCACCCCGAGGGCGTGCAGTACGCCGAGGACCTCGTACGGCTGATCCGCCAGTCCGGCGACTTCTGCGTGGGCGTGGCGGCCTTCCCGTACAAGCACCCGCGGTCCGCCACGATCGAGTCGGACACCGAATACTTCGTGCGCAAGTGCCAGGCGGGGGCCGACTACGCGATCACGCAGATGTTCTTCCGCGCGGAGGACTACCTTCGCCTGCGTGACCGGGTGGCCGCTATGGGCTGCGACACGCCGATCATCCCGGGCGTCATGCCGGTGACCCAGATGAGCACGATCGCCCGTTCCGAACAGCTTTCGGGCGCGCCGTTCCCACCCGAGGTGGCGGCCCGCTTCGCGGAAGTCGCCGACGACCCCGCCGCGGTGCGCCGCCTGGGCATCGAGCACGCGGCCGAGATGTGCCAGACACTGCTCGACGAGGGCGCGCCGGGGATCCACTTCATCACCTTCAACAGGTCGAGCGCCACCCGCGAGGTGTTCCAGGCGCTGGGCCAGAGCCCGGCCGCGCTGTCCGCCTGAGCCCGCTCAGCTTCCCGGGGCCAGGGGGAGCTTCGTTCCGGCGATCGCGTAGCTCTCGCGTCCGCCGGGAAAGGCGAAGCCCGTCATGAGATCGGTGAAGCCGATGCTGCGGTAGAGCCGCCTGGCCACGGTCGGGGCGTCGTGCGTGGAGAGCACGGCGGTGCGCTCGGGCCGCCCGTCGCAGATCGTGTGGATCAGGCGGCGACCGATGCCCTTGCACTGATGGCCGGGAAGGACGTGGATCTCGGCGATCTCCAGCGCGTCGCCGAACCACTCGTCGGCGGCGAGAGGCCCGGACCGGTCCGTCAGCGATCTGGCGACGATGTCGTGCCACCACTGGCCCGGCATCCCGTGGAAGCCGTACGCGAAGCCGATGATCCCGGGGTCTTCGGCGAGGACGCAGACGAAGTCCGGATAGGTGGCGTGGTTGCGCATGATGCCGAGGCGGCCGGAGAGCTGATCGGAAGGCGGACGCATGGCAGCCGTGTAGATGGCGAGCACCGTGTCGAGTGCCGCGATGAACTCGTCGGGTCCGACGCGTCGCAATTCGATCACTTTCCGCACACTAGCAAAGTCGTCCATCACGGGGCACCGGCCGTGCCACACACGCGAACCACGATCACCGACCCGGGGAGCTACCAGGACTTACAGGAAGTCACCGGGACATACGGGCTTTTATGCGGAGATCTGCGGGGATCTACGGGTATCTCGGAGGGGAGATCTGTGGGATTCATGGGAGTTTGTGGGAGTTCGTGGATCCCGGCCCTCGCGCGACCCTCGACGGGCGGTCCGTGGCCGGGATCGCGACGGGTCATTCCACTTCTGCGGGGGTGCCGCCGGTCATCTTGATCAGCTCATCGAACGATGTGGGGAAGACCGCGTGCGGGTGCCCGGCCGCCGCCCAGACGACGCCGTGCTTGCCCAGCCACGTGTCCACCAGCGTGCGCACCGGCGCGGGGTGACCCACGGGCGCGACGCCTCCGATCGCCTGCCCGGTGTGCTCGCGTACGAACTCCGGCGTGGCCCGCCGCACCTTCGCCGCGCCGACAAGCCCGGCGATCAGGTCGGTGTTCACGCGGTGGGCGCCGCTGGTGAGCACGAGGAGAGGTGCCCCGTCCGCGTCGAAGATCAGGCTGTTGGCGATCGCTCCGACCTCGCAGCCGAGTTGGGCCGCCGCCGCGGCGGCCGTCGGCACGGATTCGGGAAAAACCACGACATCACCTTCGACGTCATGGGAGCGCAGGACCTCTGTCACACGGACCACGCTCGGATGCAACTTTTCTGGCATCCGGCAACTCTAATCAGGTGGACAGGCCGTGGGCCACGCATTACGGCCCCAAGGCAAGTACCCCGGACGCTTGATCCGTGGGTTAATGTCCTTTGATCCAAAACTGAGAGAAGTGCGAGAACTGAAAGGGTTGATCCCAATGGGGGCACGACGGTGGCTGGCCGCCGCGACGCTGGTCACGGTGGGGGTCGTGACGCTCGCGGGCTGCGGAACGGCGGGGGCCGAGCAGGTGCAGCCGGGCGACACCGCGCGGGTGCGGCCGGTGGCCGCCGCCGCGCCGGTGAGGGTCACGGCGCCCGTGAGGGTGACGCCGGCGAGTGCGGCCACGGCCGGCTCGGGGATCCGCGCCGCTTCCGCCGCGTTCTCGTCGTTCGCCGCGCCGGGCCGTACGCTCAAGCCCGGATCCAAGGGGACCGAGGTCAAGGCGCTGCAGGTCCGGCTGAAGGAACTCGGTTACGTGCCCGGCGCGCTCGACGGCAAGTACGGCGGGACCACCCAGGCCGCGGTCTGGGCCTTCCAGAAGGTCCAGGGCATCAAGCCGACGAGCACGGTGGCGAGCCGCACCTGGCGGGCACTGGAGAACCCGAAGGCGCCCAAGGTCCTGGTGCCGGGTGGCAAGCCGGACCGGGCCGAGGTCAACCTGACCCAGCAGATCATGGTGCTGTACTCCGGGGGCGAGGTGAAGCTCATCTCGCACATCTCATCCGGAAGCGGGATCCCCTACACCGAGTACGCCATGTGGAACGGCAAGCGGACGAAGTTCACCGGCAGTGCCAGGACGCCGACGGGAGACTACAAGACGACCTGGCGCCGGAGCGGCTGGCACCGGTCCTACCTGGGGCAGCTGTACAACCCGATCTTCTTCAACGGCGGCATCGCCTTCCATGGTGCGCTGTCCGTGCCGCTCTATCCGGCGTCCCACGGTTGCGTGCGGCTGCCGATGAACGTGGCGGAGATCCTGCCCGGCATGCTCGGCACCGGCGTTCCCGTGCACGTGCGCGGCAAGTTCGCACGCTGAGTCCACAGTGAGTCCACAGCGAGTCCACACCTTCACACCGCGTCCACCCGCGCCGATCGCGCACCGATCCACGCCGGTTCAGCCTGATTCATGCTGATTCATGCTGATTCATGCTGATCTGGGCTGATCGCGCACCGATCGCGGACCGATTCACACCACGCAGCGTCCGGACTGATCGCTGACGGGCCCGGGGCGACATGCCCCGGGCCCGTGCCATGCCCGGGGTGACATGCTCCGGGCCTGCGCCATGCCCGGGACGGCGCGGCCGCCGCGGAACGGTGCCGGGTCCGGATGCCCGCAGCGCGCGACCTGCGGACGTTCCGTACGTCGGCGTGGACCGTTCCGGGAACGGTCACAGATCGCGGCGCGCCGGCGGAACAGGCGATCACCTTCGGGGTCGGCCGGAGACGGCGAGTCCCTTCCCCGCAGGGCTTCCGGTGCTTCCGGAGGTCGTTGACCAGGGCGGTCGTCACATGATCAATCGAACCCTTGTTCGCTATGGTCCTTGACAGCGAACCTGGTCGAATTTATGTTCGATGCAGTGAGTGTGAGACTCGCGGCTCGCATTCATCCCGTTGGATGCCGTGCCTTCGTCGTCGGCGGAGACGAGCGCGGTGCGGTCCACGGCGTGGGCCGGACGGGGAGAGGGGAAGCTCCTCGTCCGGCCGCCGTGACAAATTGTCGGTGCGGTTTGCAAGGGTGATCTCGCCGGCGAGCAACGCCGGAGGCCACGACTCGAGGAGGCGGGCGTGACTGGACAGGTCGATGACCGCAGGAGCGGGCCCAAGGTCCCGCAGGCCGCTCTGGCGCATCTCGCGGACGCCCGTTCCTGCCTGGCGGACGCCCTTGGCGGCCCCACCCCGGCGGACAGGTATGTGTCGGCTCATCTCGCGGCGCTGCGTGCGGCGGCGGCCGTGCTCGCCGCGCGCCCGAGGCCGATGGACGGGCGGCGCCGCCGGCTGCGGAGCGCCTGGGAGTTGCTGCCCGAGGCCGAGCCCAAGCTGGCCGAGTGGGCCGCCTTCTTCGCGGTGAGCGCCACGAAACGCGCGGCGGCCGAGGCGGGGATGACCCGCGTGGTCAGTCAGCGAGACGCCGAGGAGCTCATCGCCGAGGCGGACAGGTTCGTCGGCGAGGTCGAGGCCATCCTCGGGGTGCCCGGCCAGTCGGCTCTTCCGATGGCGGGATAGGTTCGCACGTCCGACGGCGGGACAGGTTCGCACGTCCGACGGCGGGACAGGTTCGCACGGCGCGGAGCGCGGGGGCGCGTGGTGGGTGACGTGTGCGAATCGGGGCTGCGGGCGGCCGGGCCGGGCAGCTCGGAGCCCCGATTCGGTCATGTGTGTTCAGTGCTTGACGAAGACGTTCAATGGCGGCGCTCGATGAGGGCGCGGAGCGTCAGAAGGACTCCACGGCCCGGCGGGCCTCCGCGTCGAGAACGCCCCAGCTGATGAACTCCTCGGTCAACTCGACCGGCGACTTGTCATAGATGACCGCAAGCGAGCGCAGGTCCTCCTGGCGGATCGACAGCACCTTGCCGTTGTAGTCACCACGCTGGCTCTGGATGGTCGCGGCATACCTGGCGAGCGGGCCGGCCTTGTCCTTCGGGAGCTGCGAGAGCCGCTCCAGGTCGATGACAAGCTTCGGCGCGGGGGCCAGCGGGCTGGGAGCGGCCCCGCCGGGGAGCAGCTCCGACACCGGAACACCGTAGAATTCGGCAAGCTCGGCCAGCTTCTGCACGGTCACCGCGCGGTCGCCACGCTCATAGGAGCCGACCACGACGGCCTTCCACCGGCCACGGGACTTCTCTTCGACCCCGTGCAGGGACAGGCCCTGCTGGGTGCGGATCGCGCGCAGTCGCGCGCCGAGCGACTTGGCGTAGTCAGACGGCATTGTGTGGCCCCCGGCTCTCTATGTCTGTTCTCACTTGATTCTGCTTCCTTGTCCCGTATGCGCAGAACACCGGGGCGCGCACCTGGACCAGGCACCTTCGGTGACCACTGCGTCGGGTTTTACCCAGGAAGGTCGTGTGTTGTGGTTACGGACAGTGACGGTAAAGCCGCCACTGTCAAAGGTCAAGCTGATTGGAAAAAAGAGCTCCAAACAGTGCTCTCCCCTCAATCCCCCCATCCGAGCCTGCCTCGGCTTTTCCGGGAGTGACGCCCAGAGCGAACGCGGCCGTCTGTACGGGCATCGCCGCTGGCAGGAGGGGTGACCCGTCCGGGCGCTCCGAGGCCGTGCTGGTAGTGTGAAGCGGCCAGACACCCTTTTAAGACCCGTCCTGTGAGGCGGGAAAGGTGGTGATATCTCCATGTCCGATGCCCGAAATCAGGCTCGTGCGGTCCTTGAGGGCCCCGACATCCACCGGGCGCTGACCCGGATCGCGCACGAGATCCTCGAACGCACCAAGGGTGCGGAAAGAGTCGTGCTTCTCGGCATCCCGACCCGCGGCGCCACGCTGGCGCTCCGGATCGCGGAGCGCATCTCCCAGTTCGAGGGCGTGAAGGTGCCCGTCGGCGCCATCGACATCACGATGTACCGCGACGACCTCCGGCTGCGGCCCGCCCGCCCGCTCGGCCGTACGGACCTTCCTCCGGAGGGTGTGGACGGCAGGACGGTCGTCCTCGTCGACGACGTGCTCTTCTCCGGCAGGACCGTGCGCGCGGCGCTCGACGCGCTCAACGACGTGGGCCGGCCGCGCGCCGTCCAACTCGCCACCCTGGTCGACCGCGGCCACCGGGAGCTGCCCATCCGGGCCGACTACGTCGGCAAGAACCTGCCGACCTCCAAGAGCGAGAAGGTCAAGGTCTATCTCGAGGAGATCGACGGGCGGGACGCCGTGCTGCTCATCAAGGGAGACGACCGGCCCGCGGCCGCGGCCGGCGAAGCGAACGGGGAGCGGTGAGCACGATGAAGCGGCACCTCATCTCCGCGGGCGACCTGACCCGCGACGACGCCCTGCTCGTCCTCGACACCGCCGAGGAACTGGCCCGGGTCTCCGAGCGCTCCATCAAGAAGCTGCCGACGCTGCGCGGCCGCACGGTGGTCAACCTCTTCTATGAGGACTCCACTCGCACCCGCATCTCGTTCGAGGCCGCGGCCAAGCGGCTGTCCGCCGACGTCATCAACTTCTCGGCCAAGGGGTCGAGCGTGTCCAAGGGCGAGTCGCTCAAGGACACCGCGCTGACGCTCGAGGCCATGGGCGCCGACGCGGTCGTCATCAGGCACGGCGCCTCCGGCGCGCCGCACCGGCTGGCCAACTGGGTCCGCGGCAGCGTGGTGAACGCGGGCGACGGCACCCACGAGCACCCCACCCAGGCGCTGCTCGACGCGTTCAGCATGCGCCGCAGGATGGGCAGGATCGACGGGCTCAAGGTCGCCATCGTGGGCGACGTCCTGCACAGCCGGGTCGCCCGCTCCAACGTCCTGCTCCTGCACTCCCTCGGCGCCGAGGTGACCCTGGTCGCCCCGCCGACCCTGCTGCCCGTGTCTGTCGACACCTGGCCCTGCCAGATCTCGTACGACATCGACGCGGTCCTGCCGAAGTCGGACGTCGTGATGATGCTCCGCGTGCAGCTGGAGCGGATGAACGCGGCCTACTTCCCCTCCGCGCGGGAGTACAGCCGCCGCTACGGCCTCGACCGGGAGCGCTTCGCCCGCCTGCACGACGACGCGATCGTCATGCACCCCGGACCGATGAACCGCGGCATGGAGATCTCCGCCGAGGTCGCCGACTCGCCCCGCTCGACGATCGTGGAGCAGGTGGCGAACGGCGTGACCGTCCGCATGGCCGTTCTCTATCTGCTGCTGAGCGGGTCCGAGCCCGCGATCGGGGGAGACCTGTGAGCACCATCCTCATCAAGAACGCCCGCGTACTCGGCGGGGAGCCGCGCGACATCCTCGTCAGGGACGGCGTGATCGCCGAGATCGGTCCGGCCGCCGGCAAGGCGGGCAACGCCGACACGATCGACGCGACCGGCCTGATCGCGCTGCCCGGCCTGGTCGACCTGCACACGCACCTGCGCGAGCCCGGCCGCGAGGACGCCGAGACCGTCGAGACCGGCACCCAGGCCGCCGCGCGCGGCGGGTACACCGCCGTCCACGCCATGGCCAACACCTCGCCGGTGGCCGACACCGCCGGTGTGGTCGAGCAGGTCTGGCGGCTCGGCCAGGAATACGGCCACTGCGACGTCCAGCCGGTCGGCGCCGTGACGTCGGGCCTCGAGGGCAGGCAGCTCGCCGAGCTCGGCGCCATGGCCGACTCCGCCGCCAGGGTCCGGGTCTTCTCCGACGACGGCAAGTGCGTCTCCGACGCCGTGCTGATGCGCCGGGCGCTGGAGTACGTCAAGGCGTTCGACGGCGTCGTCGCCCAGCACGCCCAGGAGCCGCGCCTCACGGAGGGCGCCCAGATCAACGAGGGCGAGGTCTCCGGCAGGCTCGGCCTGACGGGGTGGCCGGCGGTCGCCGAGGAGGCGATCATCTCCCGGGACTGCCTGCTGGCCGCCCACGTCGGCTCCCGGCTGCACGTGTGCCACGTCTCCACGGCGGGCTCCGTCGAGATCATCCGCTGGGCGAAGTCGAAGGGCTGGGACGTCACCGCCGAGGTGACGCCGCACCACCTGCTGCTCACCGACTCGTGCGTGGAGCGTTCCCCCGTCGGGCCGTACAACCCGATCTACAAGGTGAACCCGCCGCTGCGCACGAACGAGGACGTCATGGCGCTGCGCGAGGCGCTCGCCGACGGGACGATCGACTGCGTCGCCACCGACCACGCCCCGCACCCGGTCGAGGACAAGGAGACCGAGTGGGCCGCGGCGGCCATGGGCATGATCGGTCTGGAGACCGCGCTCTCGGTGGTCCAGGAGGCCATGGTCGAGACCGGCCTGCTCGACTGGGCCGGCGTCGCCGACCGCATGTCCTACCGGCCGGCCAGGATCGGCAGGCTGAGCGGGCACGGCAACCCCCTGGAGGCGGGCGCGACCGCGAACATCACGCTTTACGATCCCTCGGTCCGCACGGCGGTGGATCCGGCGGCGATGGCCTCCAAGAGCCGCAACACGCCGTACGAGGGCATGACGCTTCCTGGCCGGGTCGTGGCCACGTTGCTGCGCGGCCGCCCGACCGTTCTCGAAGGGAAGCTGGTGTGACGATGAGTGAGGAGAGCGGGACCGTGAACACGGCGTTGCTCGTGCTGGAAGACGGCAGGGTCTTCGAGGGGACGGCCTTCGGGGCCGTCGGCGAGACCTTCGGCGAGATGGTCTTCAACACCGGGATGACGGGGTACCAGGAGACGCTGACCGACCCGTCCTACCACCGGCAGATCGTCGCGATGACCGCGCCGCACATCGGCAACACGGGCGTCAACGACGAGGACCCGGAGTCCGGCAAGGTGTGGGTGGCCGGCTACGTCGTCCGCGAGCCGTCCCGGATCCGGTCCAACTGGCGGTCCACCAAGAGCCTGGACGACTACCTGAGCGAGCAGGGCGTGGTCGGCATCGCTATGCCCGGCACCCGCGCGCTGACCCGCCACCTGCGCGAGCGCGGCGCGATGCGCGCCGGGATCTTCTCCGGCACGGCTCTGGCGGGCACCGGCGCGGACCCGGCGCGAGCCGACGTCGAGGAACTCGTCGAGCGGGTACGGCGCTCGCCCGGGATGGAGGGCGCCGACCTCGCCAAGGAGGTCTCGACCGGCGAGCCGTACGTCGTGAAGGCCACGGGCGAGCGGCGTTTCACGGTGGCGGCGGTCGATCTCGGCATCAAGGCGATGACCCCGGAGCGGATGGCCGAGCGGGGATGCGAGGTGCACGTTCTGCCGGCGACCGCGACGGCGGAGGACATCCTCGCCATCGAGCCGGACGGCGTGTTCTTCTCCAACGGGCCGGGCGACCCGGCCACCGCTGACTACGCGGTCGAGGCGCTGCGCGGCGTGCTGGACTCCGGCCGGCCGTTCTTCGGCATCTGCTTCGGCAACCAGATCCTCGGCCGGGCGCTGGGGCTGGGCACGTACAAGCTGCGCTACGGACACCGGGGCGTCAACCAGCCCGTCCAGGACCGCAGGACCGGCAAGGTGGAGATCTCCGCGCACAACCACGGCTTCGCCGTCCGGGCCCCGCTCGACGGGCCGTTCGACACGCCGTACGGCAGGGCGGAGGTCAGCCACGTGAACCTGAACGACGGCTGCGTGGAGGGGCTGCGCCTGCTCGACTACCCGGGCTTCAGCGTGCAGTACCACCCGGAGGCCGCGGCCGGGCCGCACGACGCCGCATACCTCTTCGACGAGTTCTGCGAGCTGATGGAGCGGGCGGGCGGCGCCCGGCCGGAGACGACGAGCGAAACGGGGGAGAAGGGTGCCTAAGCGCACGGACATCAAGTCGATCATGGTGATCGGCTCCGGGCCCATCGTGATCGGGCAGGCGTGCGAGTTCGACTACTCGGGCACCCAGGCCTGCCGGATCCTGCGAGCCGAGGGTTTCCGGGTCATCCTGGTCAACAGCAACCCGGCCACGATCATGACGGACCCGGAGTTCGCCGACGCGACCTACGTCGAGCCGATCACCCCGGACATCGTCGAGAAGATCATCGCGAAGGAGCGGCCGGACGCGCTGCTGCCGACGCTGGGCGGCCAGACCGCCCTCAACACCGCCGTCGCCCTGCATGAGGCGGGCGTACTCGCGCGGTACGACGTGGAGCTGATCGGCGCCGACTTCGACGCCATCCAGGCGGGGGAGAACCGCGAGCGGTTCAAGGGCATCGTCGCCAAGGTGGCCGCCGAACACGGCCTGAACGCCGAGTCCGCGCGCAGCGTGATCTGCCACTCCATGGACGACTGCCTGGCCGCCGTCGGCGAGCTGGGCTACCCGCTCGTGGTCCGGCCGTCGTTCACGATGGGCGGCGTCGGTTCCGGCTTCGCCTACGACGAGGACGACCTGCGCCGCATCGCCGGTGCCGGCCTCGACGCGTCTCCGACCACCGAGGTGCTCCTGGAGGAGTCGATCCTCGGCTGGAAGGAGTACGAGCTGGAGGTCATGCGCGACAAGGCCGACAACGTCGTGATCGTGTGCTCCATCGAGAACATCGACCCGATGGGCGTGCACACGGGCGACAGCGTGACCGTGGCCCCGGCCCTGACGCTGACCGACCGCGAGTACCAGAACATGCGGGACGTCGCGATCGCGGTGATCCGCGAGGTCGGCGTGGACACCGGCGGCTGCAACATCCAGTTCGCGGTCAACCCGGACACCGGCCGGATGATCGTCATCGAGATGAACCCGCGTGTGTCGCGCTCGTCCGCGCTGGCGTCGAAGGCCACCGGCTTCCCGATCGCCAAGATCGCGGCCAAGCTCGCCATCGGCTACACCCTCGACGAGATCCCCAACGACATCACCAAGGAGACGCCGGCGTCGTTCGAGCCGTCGCTCGACTACATCGTCGTCAAGGTGCCGCGGTTCGCCTTCGAGAAGTTCGCCGGGGCCGACCAGACCCTCACCACGCACATGAAGTCGGTCGGCGAGGCCATGGCCATCGGCCGGTCCTTCCCCGAGGCGCTCCAGAAGGCCCTCAGATCGCTGGAGAAGAAGGGATCCTCCTTCTCCTGGGTCGGAGCCCCCGGTGACCTGCGGGAGCTCCTGGAAGCCTGCCGCAGGCCGCACGACGGGCGGCTGCGCACCATGCAGCAGGCGATCAGGGCCGGGGCGACGCCGGAGCAGCTGTTCGAGGCCACCAGCATCGACCCGTGGTTCCTCGACCAGCTCTACACGATCGACGAGGTCGCCCGTTCGATCACCGAGCTGGACGTGCCCACCCTGCTCCGGGCCAAGCGGTACGGCTTCGCCGACGCGCAGATCGCCGAGATCCTCGACGTGCCCGAGTCCCGTGTCCGCGAGGCACGGCACGAGGCGGGCGTGCGGCCGGTCTACAACACGGTGGACACCTGCGCCGCCGAGTTCGCCGCCGCGACGCCGTACCTGTACTCCACCTACGACGAGGAGACCGAGGTTCCCTACGGGGACCGGCCCAAGGTCATCATCCTGGGCAGCGGCCCGAACCGGATCGGGCAGGGCATTGAGTTCGACTACGCCTGCGTGCACGCCTCCTTCGAGCTGTCCAAGGCCGGCTACGAGACGGTGATGGTCAACTGCAACCCGGAGACGGTCTCGACCGACTACGACACCTCCGACCGGCTGTACTTCGAGCCGCTCACGCTGGAGGACGTCCTGGAGGTCGTGCACGCCGAGCAGGAGACCGGCCCGGTGGCCGGTGTGATCGTCCAGCTCGGCGGCCAGACCCCGCTCGGGCTGGCGCAGGCGCTGAAGGACGCCGGGGTGCCGGTCGTCGGCACCTCCCCCGAGTCGATCCACCTGGCGGAGGAGCGCGGAGCGTTCGGCCGGGTGCTGGCCGAGGCGAACCTGCCCGCGCCCAGGCACGGCACCGCGCTGAGCGTGGAGGAGGCCCAGTCCATCGCCGAGGAGATCGGCTACCCGGTCCTCGTCCGGCCTTCCTACGTCCTGGGCGGCGCCGGCATGGCGATCGTCTACGACGACGACACGCTCCGGACGTACATGGCGGACGCGGTACGGGCGTCGGACAACCCGGTGCTGATCGACAAGTTCCTCGACGACGCCATCGAGATCGACGTGGACGCCCTGTTCGACGGTGAGGAGCTGTACCTCGGCGGCGTCATGGAGCACATCGAGGAGGCCGGCATCCACTCCGGCGACTCGGCGTGCGCCCTGCCGCCGATCACCCTGGGCGGGTTCGACATCAAGCGCATCCGCGCCGCCACCGAGGCCATCGCCCGCGGTGTCGGCGTGCGCGGCCTGCTGAACGTGCAGTACGCGATGGCCGCCGGGGTGCTCTACGTCCTCGAGGCCAACCCCCGCGCGAGCCGTACGGTGCCGTTCGTGTCCAAGGCGACGGCGGTGCCGCTGGCCAAGGCCGCGGCGCGGGTGATGCTCGGCGCCACGATCGCCGACCTGCGGGCGGAGGGCATGCTGCCCCCCACCGGGGACGGCGGCACGCTGCCGCTGGACGCGCCGATCGCGGTCAAGGAGGCCGTGCTGCCGTTCAACCGGTTCCGTGGCGTGGACACCGTGCTGGGCCCGGAAATGCGCTCCACCGGCGAGGTGATGGGCATCGACGAGTTCTTCGGCACCGCGTACGCCAAGTCGCAGGCCGCGGCCTACGGCGACCTGCCGACGAAGGGCCGGGCGTTCGTCTCCGTGGCGAACAAGGACAAGCGCGCCGTCATCTTCCCGGTCAAGGCGCTGGCGGATCTCGGGTTCGAGATCCTGGCCACGGAGGGTACGGCCGAGGTGCTGCGCCGTAACGGCGTCCATGCCAAGATCGTGCGCAAGCAGAGCGACGGGACGGGTCCCGACGGCGAGCCGACGATCGTGCGGCGCATCCTGGACGGCGAGGTGGATCTCATCGTCAACACCCCGTTCGGCAGCCCCGGCCAGTCCGGGCCGCGGCTGGACGGCTACGAGATCCGCACCGCCGCCGTGCTGCGCGGCATCGCCTGCATCACGACGGTGCAGGGGCTCGCGGCCGCCGTTCAGGGCGTCCAGCACATCGTCCGCGGTGACGTGGGCGTACGGTCGCTCCAGGAGCACGCACGGAGGCTGAGGGACTGAGCGAGCGGAGCGGCCCGCGTGGACGGTGCCGGAGGCACGCCTCCGGCACGACGCGGGGTCAGCGAAGCGAGCGAGGAAGGGAAGCCGACCGTCGGCATGTGGCTGAGGGACTGAGTGTCGCGGGACCGCGGGCCCGTGCCACGGCGGAGGTGAGGGAGTGGCCGGTTCCCCGGTTCAGGTGACGGGAACGGTGCTGACGACGCGGCGGGTGGAGGCCTACCACGCGCTGACCGTCGTGGCGCCCGCCGTCGCCGACCGGTTCAGGCCGGGCCACTTCGTCACGGTGGCCGTGGGCGGGCCGTACAGCTCGATGCTGACGCGCCGGGCGTTCGCGATCCATGACGTGAAGCCGGATTACGGCGGCACGGTGGAGTTCGTGTTCAGCGTGCGGGGGCCGGGCACGGCGTGGCTGGCGGACCGCAGGGCGCGGGACACGCTGGATCTGGTCGGTCCGCTGGGGCGGCCCTTCCCGCTGCCGCGTGATCCCTGTACGTGCGTGCTGGTCGGCGGCGAGTACGGCTCTGCGTCCCTTTTCGTGCTGGCGGACGTCCTGCAGCGGCGGGGTTGCCGGGTGGATTTCGTGCTGGGCGCGTCCAGCGCGGACCGGGTCTTCGGCGCGTTGCGTGCGCGCCGGATGGGCGAGACGACGACGCTGACGACCGAGGACGGTTCGCTGGGCATGCGCGGGGAGGTGACCGACGTGCTGGCGGGCGTGATCGCGGACGCGCGTGCGGACGTGGTGTACGCGTGCGGGCCGATGGCGATGCTGCGGGGCGTGACCGCCGTGTGCGTGGAGTTCGGCATCCCGGTTCAGGTGTCGGTGGAGCAGGCCATGGCGTGCGGTGTGGGCATCTGCATGACGTGCGTGGTCCCGGTGATCGCCGAGGACGGCGTGACGCGGATGGTCCGGGCCTGCACCGACGGCCCGGTGTTCCTCGGCGAGCGGGTCCGCTTCGACGACGTGGGGACGATCCCGTTCGACGCTCTGGGAGCTCCCGGGGGGCGGCATGGATGAGCGCGGCGGTGTCCGGTGCCCGGGTGGGAGGCGGCGGCATGCCCGTTGACCTGCGCAGCTACCTGGGCCACGTGGAGCTGCCCAACCCCGTGTTCACGGCCTCCGGGTGCGGGGGCACGGGGCGGGAGCTGGCGCAGTTCTTCGACGTGACGCGGATCGGCGCGTTCGTGACCCGGTCGATCACGATGGCGCCGAGGGCGGGGCGTCCGACGCCCCGGATGGCGGAGACGCCCTCGGGCATGTTGAGCGCCGTGGGCCTTCAGGGGCCGGGCGTGGAGGTGTTCGCGGAGCGGGAGCTGCCCTGGCTCGCCGAGCGGGGCGCGCGCACGATCGTCTCCATCGGCGGCGGCAGCGTGGCGGAGTACACCGCCCTGGCGCGGCGGCTGGCCGGCGCTCCGGGGGTCACGGCCGTCGAGGTGAACCTGTCCTGTCCGAACGTCGAGGACCGGGGCCGGGTCTTCGCCCGGGACGGTTCGGCCGCCGCGGAGGTCGTGGCGTCCGTGCGGGCGGCGACGCGGTACGACGTCCCGGTGATCGCGAAGCTGGCGCCCGACGTGGCCGACGTCGTCTCGCTGGCGCGCCTGTGCGTGGACGGGGGAGCGGACGCGCTTTCCATGATCAACGCACCGCTGGGCATGAGCGTGGACGTGGACACGATGCGGCCGTCGCTCGCCGCGGGCACGGGCGGCCTCTCCGGGCCCGCGATCCGGCCGCTCGCGGTCCGCTGCGTCTGGCAGGTCCACGCGGCCCTGCCCGGCGTGCCCATCGTCGGCATGGGCGGCGTGATGACCGGCAGGGACGCCCTGGAGATGGTCCTGGCGGGCGCGTGCGCCGTCGCCGTGGGCACGGCCCTGTTCCACGACCCCTATGCCTGCCAGCGCATTCTGAGGGAGCTGGAGGAGCTCCTGCAGGCGCGTGGCTTCGACCGCCTGGCCGACGCCGTCGGGCTGGCACACCGACCCGCCGGGGCGGGACCCCGGAACCGCATCGATCTGGAGGAGAGTTCTCTGTGACCCCCGCACCCATCGCCGTCGCCCTGGACGCGCCCGATCTGGAGACCGCGGCCCGCTGGGCGAGCCTGGTGACACCCCATGTCTCGACGGTGAAGGTCGGGTTGGAGCTCTACCTCCGCTACGGGCCCGACGTGATCGCCTCGGTGCGCGGGGCGAGCGGCGTGCAGGTCTTCCTGGACCTCAAGCTGCACGACATCCCCAACACCGTCGCCGGAGCCGCCCGCGCGGTGACGCGGCTCAAGCCCTCCATCCTCACCGTCCACGCGTCGGGAGGGCCCGCGATGATCCGGGCCGCCGTGGACGCGGCGGGCCCGCAGACCCAGATCGCGGCCGTGACGGTTCTCACATCGCTCTCGGAGGCCGATCTCGCCGCCATCGGCCTGGAGGGACGCCCGGACGACTCCGTACGCCGTCTGGCGGCTCTCGCCGTGGGCGCCGGAGCCCAGGCCCTCGTCTGCTCGCCCCGCGAGGTCGCCGCGGTACGCGCCGAGGTAGGACCCGGAATCACGTTGATCACCCCGGGTGTCCGGCCCGTCGGCGCCGACACCCAGGATCAGGCAAGAGTAGCGACCCCGGAGGACGCGCTCGTTGACGGGGCCGATCTTCTGGTGATCGGTCGCCCCATCACGGGCTCGCCGGACCCGGGCGCGGCCGCGGCGACCATCGCCGCCGCGCTCCGCAAGGTGGACGTCTCCCGTTCAGCGGGCGGCGCTTCGCGCGCCCGCTGAAAAGCGCTCGGCGGCGTCCGGAGGGCCGTCGCCGAGTCCTTCTGGCAAAGATCATCCCAGATTCTTCCCGAGCCCGCGCCACAACCGCCGCGAAACCCCCTCCGGAGCTCTCGCGCGGGGCTCCCGATCGCTCTCGGGGACGTGGCGAGGAGGCGGTTCCTGAGCCCTCTCGGAGCCGCTCCGGGCGGTTCGGGGCCGCTTTCCCGCCTCGATTCGAGCCGGTTCGCACGGCGCCTCCGGGACGCCTCGACGGCGCTTCGGAGGGGGGTCCGAGGGGGTTCGGAGGCGGGCTCTCTTCCGTGGCTGATGAGGCGGTTTTCATCGACACAGCGTGATTTTTCGGGTGCGGAAAGTAATAGATTCAATTTTGTGGTGAGAGAAACATGGCTTGACGTTGCCGGAGGGGGCATAGACCAGCTAGTTTCCCCTCCCGTCCGAGTACATCGACAGAAATTCGAGGTGACCCGGCGTGGCTCTTCCTCCCCTGACTCCCGAGCAGCGCGCGGCGGCACTTGAGAAGGCTGCCAAGGCTCGCAAGGAGCGTGCCGAGGTCAAGAACCGGCTCAAGCACGGCGCGGTTTCTCTGGCTGAGGTGTTGAAGGATGGGCAGACCGATGACGTCATCGGCAAGATGAAGGTCTCGGCTCTGCTGGAGTCGCTCCCTGGCGTGGGCAAGGTCCGCGCCAAGCAGCTCATGGAGCGCCTTGGTATCGCCGAGTCCCGCCGTGTGCGGGGTCTCGGTGCCAACCAGCGCGCCTCCTTGGAGCGGGAGTTCGGCGGCGCCGAGAGCTGATCTCGGCTTCGCTCGAGCAAGATTTACGGGGGATATTGAGTGACCGATACGTCCTGGCCCGATGAGGATCGGGCCCGCCAGGCAGCCGCTTCCAGCGGGTCCGGGACACATGCCGGT
Organism: Microtetraspora sp. AC03309; assembly: GCF_020826795.1. Lineage (NCBI taxonomy): Bacteria > Bacillati > Actinomycetota > Actinomycetes > Streptosporangiales > Streptosporangiaceae > Microtetraspora > Microtetraspora sp. AC03309. The sequence goes on from NZ_JADDIL010000036.1 coordinate 76,430, forward strand.
GACTCCATGCCTCCGAACCGCCGCCTGACGGTCCTCTCCGGTCCGTCGGGCGTCGGGAAGTCCACGGTCGTCGCCGAGCTCCGGCGGTCGCACCCCGAGGTGTGGCTGTCGGTCTCGGTGACCACCAGGAAGCCGCGCCCGGGCGAGACCCACGGCGTGGAGTACTTCTTCGCGGACGACGCCGAGTTCGACCGCATGGTCGGCTCCGGGGAGCTCCTGGAGTGGGCCGAGTTCGCCGGAAACCGGTACGGGACGCCCCGTACGCCGGTCCTCGAGCGGCTGGCCGCCGGGGTGCCGACGCTGCTGGAGATCGACCTCCAGGGCGCGCGGCAGGTGCGGGAGAGCATGCCCGAGGCGCTGCTCGTCTTCCTCGCACCGCCGAGCTGGGAGGAACTGGAGCGGCGGCTGCGCGGCCGCGGCACCGAGCCTCCGGACGTCATCGAACGCCGCCTCGATGCCGGGCGCGTGGAGATGGCCGCCGAGAAGGAATTCGACCTCACCCTTGTCAACACGTCCGTCCAGGACGTATGCCTTCGCCTGATAGCCTTGTTGGCCGGTACCCCGGAGGCTTAGGTCCTCCAAGACGACCGGACGTCCACCTAGCTAGGGGAAGCATCAACGTGGCAAGCACCGCCGCCTACGCGGAAGGCATCACCAACCCGTCGATCGACTCTCTGCTCGACATCGTCGACAGCAAGTACAGCCTGGTCATCATGGGCGCGAAGCGGGCGCGCCAGATCAACGCCTACTACTCCCAGCTCGGCGAGGGCCTGCTGGAGTACGTCGGGCCCCTCGTGGAGACCCACGCCCAGGAGAAGCCGCTCTCCATCGCGCTGCGCGAGGTCAGCGACGGCCTGCTCACCTCTGAGCCCATCGAGGGCTGAACGGCGCTCGAGGCGCCCGCCCCGCTGGCGCGGGAGGCGCGCGGGAGGTTTCACTCGTGAGATCGGTGGTCCTTGGGGTCAGCGCGGGCATCGCGGTCTACAAGGCGTGCGAACTGCTCCGCCTGTTCACCGAGTCCGGCCATGACGTACGGGTCGTGCCGACCCGTGACGCGCTGCGCTTCGTGGGAGAGCCCACCTGGGCCGCGCTGTCGGGCAACCCGGTGACCACGGAGGTCTGGGACTCGGTCCACGAGGTGCCGCACGTCCGCATCGGGCAGCACGCCGATCTCGTCGTCGTCGCGCCCGCGACCGCCGACGTGCTCGCCAGGGCCGCGCACGGCCTGGCGAACGACCTGCTCACCAACACCCTGCTGACCGCCCGCTGTCCGGTGGTCTTCGCTCCCGCGATGCACACCGAGATGTGGGAGCACCCCGCGACCCGGGCCAACGTGACGACGCTACGCGAACGCGGTTCGATCGTCGTCGACCCGGCGGTCGGACGGCTCACCGGAGCCGACAGCGGCCCCGGACGGCTTCCCGACCCGGCCGAGATCTTCGAGGTCTGCCGCCGGGTGCTCACCGGGCGCGCTCCCGATCTCGCCGGCCGGCACGTCGTGATCTCCGCCGGCGGCACGCGCGAGGCCATCGACCCGGTCCGTTTCATCGGCAACCGTTCGTCGGGTCTGCAGGGCTACGCGCTCGCCCGTACGGCCGTCGCCCGAGGCGCCGAGGTGACGCTGGTGTCTGCCAACGTCGCGCTTCCCGACCCGGCGGGCGCCAAGGTGGTGCGGGTCGAGACGGCCGTGGATCTGCGCGAGGCCGTCGTCTCCGCCGCCGCCCACGCCGACGCCGTGGTCATGGCCGCGGCGGTCGCCGACTTCCGGCCGTCCCGGCAGAGCGGTACGAAGATCAAGAAGTCCTCGGCCGAGCCGGATCCGATCCATCTGGTGAAGAATCCGGACGTGCTGGCCGAACTGGGTGAGATCCGCCGTGAGGGGAGCGCGCTGTCCCCACGGGTCATCGTGGGCTTCGCGGCCGAGACCGACGACGTGCTCGCCAACGGCCGGGCCAAGCTGGAGCGCAAGGGCTGCGACCTGCTCGTGGTCAACCAGGTGGGGGAGAACCTCGCGTTCGGTACCCCCGACAACGCAGCCGTCGTCCTCGTGGCGGGCGGCGACCCCGTGGAGATCCCGAGGGGGCCCAAGGAGGATCTCGCCGACGTGGTCTGGGATCTGGTGGCCTCGCGACTCGCCTGACCGGCGGTTTCGCGTCCGGATCGTCTGCGGTCACGGTCACCGGATCTTCAAAAGCGGCGGGGCTTCGCGGCGCCGTACCCGGTGCGGCTACACTCAGCGAAGCATTGTAGACGTCAGCAGCCGCTGCATGAGGAGCCACTGAGTTGTCCCGTCGCCTGTTCACCTCCGAGTCGGTTACCGAAGGCCACCCGGACAAGATCGCCGACCAGATCAGTGACGCGATTCTCGACGCCATGCTCAAGGACGACCCCAAGAGCCGGGTCGCCGTCGAGACGCTGATCACCACTGGCCAGGTCCACGTCGCCGGCGAGGTGACGACGGAGACCTACGTCGACATTCCCGCCCTGATCCGGGAGAAGATCCTGGAGATCGGTTACGACGCCTCCCACAAGGGCTTCGACGGCGCCTCCTGCGGCGTGTCGGTGTCCATCGGGGCGCAGTCGCCCGACATCGCGCAGGGCGTCGACGACGCCTACGAGCACCGCGAGGGCGAGGGCGCGGACGACCTCGACCGTCAGGGCGCCGGCGACCAGGGCCTCATGTTCGGCTACGCCTGCCGCGAGACCCCCGAGCTGATGCCGCTGCCGATCACGCTCGCGCACCGGATGGCCCGCCGGCTGGCCGAGGTCCGCAAGAACGGCACCATCCCCTACCTGCGTCCCGACGGCAAGACCCAGGTCACCATCGAATACGACGGCGACCGCCCGGTCCGGCTCGACACGGTGGTCGTCTCGACCCAGCACGCCCCGGAGATCGACCTCAGGGAGATGCTGGCCCCCGACATCCGCGAGCACGTCGTCGAGCCGCTGCTCGCCGACCTCGACATCGAGGTCGAGGGCTACCGGCTGCTCGTGAACCCGACCGGCCGCTTCGAGATCGGCGGCCCGATGGGCGACGCCGGTCTCACCGGCCGGAAGATCATCGTCGACACCTACGGCGGCATGGCCCGGCACGGCGGCGGCGCCTTCTCCGGCAAGGACCCGTCGAAGGTCGACCGCTCGGCCGCCTACGCCATGCGCTGGGTCGCCAAGAACATCGTCGCGGCCGGTCTCGCCGACCGGGCCGAGGTCCAGGTGGCGTACGCGATCGGCAAGGCTCAGCCGGTCGGCGTGTTCATCGAGACCTTCGGCACCGAGAAGGTCCCGGTCGTCCAGATCCAGGAGGCCGTGCTCAAGGTGTTCGACCTGCGCCCGGCCGCCATCATCCGGGACCTCGACCTGCTGCGCCCGATCTACTCCGAGACCGCCGCGTACGGCCACTTCGGCCGTGAGGGCGTCTCCTGGGAGTCCACCGACCGCGCCGAGGCGCTGCGCGACGCCGTCGGCCTCTGACACGTCCAGGCAAGCGGCACCCGTCGTCTCCGGCGGGTGCCGCTTGGCGTTCCACCGCCCGTCCCGGCCCGCACGCCGGGTGACCTCGTCCGCCGACGCCTCCTCCGCCCGTGGGGCTCTCCCACCGGCCGGACGGTGGCGTCGGCCCCGTCTGGTAGGACAGGAGCGTGACCGTTCCGACATCGCCCGAGGGCCAGGAGGCGCTGCTCGCGATGCCGGAGTCCGGGGACCGGGAGGCCGCGAGACCGGTGGCCGCGAAGAAGGCGGGTCCGGCCGTGAAGAAGGCGGGTCCGGCCGTGGGTCCGGCCAAGGGAGCTCCTGAGCCCGCCGCGCGGTCCCCCATCGCACGCGTCGCGGTGGACACCCCCCTTCCCCACCTGGACCGGCCGTTCGACTACCTCGTCCCTGTCTCCATGGACGCCGACGCCGTGCCGGGCTGCCGGGTACGGGTCCGCTTCGCCGGAAAGCTCACGGACGGGTTCCTGCTCGAGCGGACCGAGCGCAGCGATCACACGGGGAAGATGGTGTTCCTCGATCGGGTGATCTCGCCGGAACCCGTGCTGACGCCCGAGATCGCCGGCCTCGCCAGGGCCGTCGCCGACCGCTATGCCGGGACGATGTCCGACGTTCTCCGTCTGGCCGTACCGCCGCGCCACGCCAAGGTCGAGGCCGAGCCCGGGGCCGCCGCGGGACCTGCCGTGGGAGCCGCTGTGGGAGCCGGCGCCGAGCCTGCCATGGACGCGGGGGCGTGGAGTGCCTATCCCACGGGCGCGTCCTTCCTCGCCGCCCTGGCGGAGGGCCGATCGCCCAGGGCCGTGTGGTCCGCCCTCCCCGGAACCGGCGCTGACGGGCCCTCGTGGCCCGGCGCCGTCGCGGCAGCCGTACGGGCCACCCTGGCGGGCGGGCGCGGCGTGGTCGTCGTGCTGCCGGACGGCAAGGACGTGGCGCTGGCCGACCACGCTCTCGGGGACACTCCCCATGTCGCCCTCACCGCGGATCTCGGGCCGGCGGAACGCTACCGCCGATGGCTCAGGGTGCTGCGCGGCGAGGTGCGGGTCGTCGTGGGAACCAAGGCCGCCGCCTTCGCCCCCGTGGCCGATCTCGGCCTCGTGATCATCTGGGACGACGGCGACGATCTCCACGCCGAGCTGCACGCGCCGTACCCGCACTCTCGAGAGGTGCTGGCGCTGAGGGCTCACCGGGCCGGCGCCGCCATGCTGATCGGCGGTTACGCGCGCACGGTCGAGGCCACCCAGCTCATCGCCTCGGGGTGGGCGCGGCCGCTGGTGGCCCGGCGCGAGACGGTCAGGGCGCGTGCCCCCCGGGTACGCCCGGCGGGCGACGACGCCGAGATGGCCCGCGACGAGGCGGCGCGCGCGGCCCGCCTGCCCAGCGTCGCGTGGCGGGCGCTCCGGCAGGGCCTCGACCACGGGCCCGTGCTGGTCCAGGTGCCGCGCAGGGGCTACCTGCCGGTGCTCGCCTGTCAGAACTGCCGCGCGCTCGCCCGCTGCGGCGGAGCCGCGATGACCGGCCCGCATCATGATTCGAGCCATGATCCGAGTCATGATCCGTACCGTGATCCGGGCCATGGCCCGCGCGACGGCCGGCCGGGTCCCGGCGCCCCCGGTACGGGAGGGGGGCCGCGCGACGATCAGCCCGATGACGGCCGGTTCGCCGGGTCCGTCTGCTCCGGGCCGCTGGCCCTGCGCTCCGGTCACGCCGCGCCGTACTGCCGCTGGTGCGGCCGGATCGCGGGCGACTGGCGCTGCGGGTCGTGCGGCGGGCGCCGGGTGCGGGCCGTGGTCACCGGGTCCCGCCGCACCGCCGAGGAGCTCGGCCGCGCCTTCCCCTCGGCCACGGTGCGTACGTCGGGCCGGGACGGGGTCCTCGCCACCGTCGGCGCGGCGCCCGCCCTGGTCGTCGCCACGCCGGGGGCCGAACCCGTCCCGGACGGCGGATACGCGGCGGCCGTGTTGCTGGACGGCTGGGCACTGCTCGGCCGCCCCGATCTGCGGGCCGCCGAGGAGACCCTGCGCCGCTGGATGAACGCGGCGGCGCTGCTGCGGCCGGGCGCCGAGGTGGTGGTGCTGGCCGACTCCGGGCTTCCCGCCGTGCAGGCGCTGCTGCGCTGGGACCCGGTCACCCACGCGGAGCGCGAGCTCGGCGATCGGGCACAGCTCGGGTTCCCTCCGGTCACCCGCATGGCCACGCTGACCGGGCCGCCGTCGGCGGTCAGGGAGATGCTCGCCTCGGTGGAGCTTCCCGCCGCCGCCCAGGTGCTGGGTCCGGTGCGGGTAGAGGGGCCGCGCGCGGGCCCGGACAGGGACGAGGAGCTGGAACGCGCCATGATCCGCGTACCCCGAACCCAGGGCGCGGCCCTGGCACGGCTCCTCAAGGGCGCGAGCGGCGTGCGCTCCGCCCGCAAGGCGGCCGACCTGGTCCGGGTGCGCGTCGATCCGCTCGACCCCATGTGACGGCCGCCCCCCCCGGAGCGGCCGAAGGGTGCGCCGCGAGTCCCGGGCCTGCGGTTTCCCGGCCGTTCCTCGCCGATTCGCGATGCTGTCAGTAACCCGTTAGCGTCTCCTTGTGTCGATCGAATGGGTGAACCGCGCTGTCGACGGCCTGCGCGCGTGGGGGCGTGAGAAGGGCGTCGAGGTCGACGTCGACGAGGTGCGGCTGCTGTGCGACTACGCCAGCGACTACCTGGAGGTGAACGAACTCGGCGATTTCCGGCCGGGAACGTTCGAGGAGCTCCTGCTGGAGATCTACCCGCGCAAGGTCATCGCGCCGCCCGAGAGCGCGGGCGAGACCGTTGCGGCCGCGCGCACCCTCGTCGAGTTCCTCGTCGAGACCGGCGAGATCGGCGCCAAGACGGCGATGCGCATCCGGGCCGTGCTCGACGAGATCGAGCCCGAGATGCCCGCCGCCCTCGCCGACACGACCAAGTTCGGCATGGCCAAGAGCATCTTCAGCGCCATCAACGCCGACTCGCTCGACCTGGCCGACCCCGCCGCCGTCCAGCGCGCGGTGGAGGAGTACGACGGCCTCGACGAGGACGCCTGCGACTGCCCCGGCTGCGCTCCCCTCCCGGCGGTGCGGCTCGCCCCGCCGTCCGAGATCGCCCGGGCCGTACGGGAGGTGCCGCTGCTACGGGACGCCCACCTGCTGGTGGAGTGGATGGCCGAGGGCGGCAGGACCACCACGGTCAGGAAGGCGCTCAGGGTGAAGGACGCGCGCCTCGTCACGGAGGAGGCCGGCGTGGAGCGGCCCGCCCTGGCCTGGCGGCTGGCCCTCGATCTCGGCCTGGCCCGGCTGGAGGGCACCACGGTATTCGTGGAGGAGGGGTTCATCCCTCTGGCGTCCCGTGACGAGGAGGACCTGCTCGACCTGTGGGCGGCGACCGTGGAGTTCCTCATCGAGGCTCCCGTCGACATCACCGGCAACGAGGCCGTGGACGAGTCGATCTACGCGGTCCACGACCTGCTCTACCGGCTCCAGGTGCCTGTTCCGCCGGACGGCGTCGCGGAATACCTGCGTGAGCTGGCCGCGGGAGAGCGGGTGGACGGGCTCGACGAGGCCCTGGACAGGCTCGCCTACACGGGGACGGTGCATCACCTGGGCGGTGGCGTCGCGCTCACCTCGCACGGCCTGTGGGGGCTGCGGGAGCTCTATCTGGAGATCGGGCTTGAGCCGCCCATCGCCGCCGACCTCGCCGAGGGGGACGCGAGCGGGCTCATCTCCGGCCTCATCACCAGCGGCCTGCCCGCCGAGGTGGCCGAGGGCGACATCGAGCGATGGCTGGCCGGGCGCACGCCCGAGCAGGCGGCGGCGGAACTGCTCGGCGCGGTCGCGGGCGCGCCCGCGGAGATGCGCGGCATCGCCGTCACCATCGTCGACCGGCTCTCCGCCGAGGCCGAACCCGCGGTTACGCGCTGCCTCGACGATGCCGAACTGCGTCCGCACGCCATCCACTGGCTCGCGTCCCGGGGGCTGCCGGCGCCCGCGCTCACCCAGGACGAACTGCTCTGGGTCAGCGTGGACATGCTGGCCCTCGCGCTGCCCGCCGCGCAGATCGATCCCGACGGGTTCGCGGAGAACATGGCGGTGTCCGGTCCTCCTCCGTATCTGATCGAGGACATGTGGCGGGTCGATCACCCCGACGTGGTCGAGGTGCTCGAACTGCTCGGCAACACCCTTCCCGACAAGGTCACCGCCAAGGCGGCGCGCAAGGCAGCGTTCAAGGCGCGCTCGCGGGGCATCCGCTAGGACGACGTGGCGGCTCGCGGGTCCACGCCGCGGCGGGGTCCGCGGGTGACCGGGCGCCTGTGTCCCCTGGGGACTACGCGGCACACGGCACTGGTTTCGCCCGGTGTGGAGTAAGTTGCTGTAATGGCCGACAGCGACGCGCTCACTTTCCCGCCGGTCGACCTCGCCCCCGACGAGGAACTGGTTCAGGCCGTGCCCTTGGTGCCGCTCGTGCGCGACGCCGTACGGCTCGCGCGGTGGACCGGGGTGCGCGAGGTCACCGAGGTCGGGCTGCTGACCGAGGAGGACGCCGCGGCGGCGGTCCACGACCTCGGCCTGGAGGCCCGATGGCTGCGCCTGCTGTGGATCGTCGCGGTGAACGGCCGCCTCATCGAGATCACTCGCGCCGGAGCCCGGCCGGGCCCGGCGGTGCGCGACCTGCTGGAGTTCTGGGACGGCGTGATCATGGACGTGCTGGACCGGACCGACGAGGGCCTGACCGGCTCCAGCGTGATCGACGAGCATCTGACGGAGATCCTCGCGACCATCTACTCGGTGCGTTCGGGGATGCCGGTCGCCGCCCTCGCCTCGGGCATCCTGCAGGCGCACGAGGTCGGCTGCGAGGCCCGGCCGGCGGAGCTGCGGCGCCTGCGGATGACGCTGCCGGCCGAGCTCGCCGACGCGCTGGCCCTGCTGGAGTACTGCGGGCTGATCGAGCCCTCCGCCGACCTCGTACGGCTGACCCGGCCGGGGGTGTGGGCGGTGCGGCGTGACCTGCTGCGCGAGGGGCATGACGCGCCCTCGCTGCACGAGGTGGCGGGGTTCGCCGAGCTGGGCGCCGCCGAGCTGATCGAGGCGATGCTGGCCGGGAAGGCGTCGTCGAGCGTCGCCACGCTGTGGCTGGAGCGGCGGATCCCCGAGGACGCCGCCCGCGAACTCATCAAGATCGCCGCGACGGGCAACGCCGCGCAGCGGGGGACCGCCGGCACGATCCTGGAGGAACTGGGCCCGGAGGCCGAGCCCGCCGTGCGCGAGGCGCTCGGCGAGCCGCTGATGTGGCGGTACGCCGCGGCCTGGCTGGGCGTCCGCGATCTGGAGGCGCCCGCGCTGAGCGAGGGGGACGGCGCGTGGGTGGCCGTGGACACGCTCGCCGCCCTGCTCTACATCGGTGCCGCCGGTGAGTCGGCCGGGGAGATCGACATGCTGGGAGAGGACCTGCTCACGCTGGTCCCCGAGATGGGCCGCGCCGACCATCCCGACGCCCTCGCCGTCCTGGAGATGCTGGGCCGGCATCACCCCGACGTGGTCATCGCCAAGGCGGCGCGCAAGACCGCCATGAAGGTCCGTTCCCGGCACGCCTGAGCGCGGTTCCGGCGCTCGCGCGGGCCCGCCACGCGTCGCGCTCGCCTTTCGGCATCAGTGCCGGAGGGCCGTAAACTGGGCTGATCCCTGGAACTTGACATGACCTGATGTGAACGGAGCCGTCTGTTGTCCATTCAGCCGATCCGCCTGTTCGGCGACCCGGTGCTGCGCACCCCGGCGGAGCCGGTGGTGGATTTCGACAAGGAGCTGCGCAGGCTCGTCAAGGACCTCACCGACACGATGATGGACGCGCCGGGCGCCGGTCTGGCCGCGCCGCAGATCGGTGTCGGGCTGCGCGTGTTCACCTACTACATCGATGACCAGCTCGGGCACCTGATCAACCCCGATCTCGACCTCTCCGCCGAGCTCGACGAGGAGGGCGAGGAGGGCTGCCTGTCCTTCCCCGGCCTGTCCTTCCCGACGCCGCGTTCGATCAGGGCCGTCGCCAAGGGTTTCAACATGCACGGCGAGCCCGTCGTGCTCGAGGGCACCGACCTGATGGCGCGCTGCTTCCAGCACGAGACCGACCACCTGGACGGCGTGTTGTTCATCGACCGCATGGACGCCAAGCAGCGCAAGGTGGCGATGCGGGCGATCCGCGAGGCCGAGTGGAGCGGGCTGTCCGCCCCGGCCGTCAAGTTCTCGCCGCACGCGACGCGGGGGAGGGCCCTGTAGTGCGCCTCGTCTTCGCCGGCACCCCGGACACCGCGCTGCCCTCGCTGCGCGCGCTGCTGGACTCACCCCGGCATGAGGTGGCCGCCGTCGTCACCCGCCCGGACGCGCAGTCCGGCCGGGGGCGCAAGGTCCACCCCAGCCCCGTGGCCCAGCTCGCCGACGAGGTCGGCATCGAGGTGCTCAGGCCGGCGAAGGCCGGGGATCCCGACTTCCTCGACCGCCTGCGCGAGATCGGCCCGGACTGCTGCCCCGTCGTCGCGTACGGCGCGCTGCTGCCGCAGTCCGCGCTCGACATCCCCCCGCACGGGTGGATCAACCTGCACTTCTCCCTGCTGCCGGCCTGGCGCGGGGCGGCGCCGGTCCAGCACGCGGTGCTGCACGGCGACGAGATCACCGGCGCGGCGACGTTTCGCATCGTCAAGGAGCTCGACGCCGGGCCCGTCTTCGGTGTGGTCACCGAGCGGGTCCGTGCCGACGACACCAGCGGCGACCTGCTCGGCCGCCTCGCCGAGTCGGGCGCGGAGCTGCTCCTCGCGACCCTCGACGGCATCGAGGACGGCACCCTGGAGGCCCGCGAGCAGCCGCAGGACGGCGTCAGCCTCGCCCCGAAGATCGGCGTGGACGACGCCCGGGTGGACTGGACGGCTCCCGCCCTGCGGGTGGACCGCCTGGTCCGCGCCTGCACCCCCGCTCCCGGCGCCTGGACCGAGTTCCGCGGCCAGCGGGTCAAGCTCGGCCCGGTACGGCTCGCGCCCGCCGTGGAACCGCACAGTGCGGATCCGCACGGTGTGGAGCACGGTGTGGAGCACGGTGTGGACCGGCTCGGCCCCGGTGAGATCAGGGCGGCCAAGAACAGCGTCCTGGTGGGCACCGCGACCCATCCGGTCGAGCTGGGCGAGGTGCAGCCCCAGGGCAAGCGCGTGATGACGGCGGCGGAGTGGGCGCGCGGCGTACGCGTCACCGATCAGGATCGGCTGGACTGAGTGACCGTGAACAGCGACAACCGCGGCCAGAACCGTCCGGGCCAGAACCGTGGCGGCCAGGAGCGGGGCGGCCAGGAGCGGGGCAACCAGAACCGTGGCGGCCAGGAGCGCGGAGGCCAGAGCCGCGGTGGCCAGAACCGGCCGAGCCGCAGTGGTGGGCCGCGCCGCCCGTCCAGGCCGGTCAGGGACGAGGCGCGCAACGCCGCCTACGACCTGATGCGAGCGGTGGACGAGCGCGACGCGTACGCCAACCTGCTGATGCCGACGATGCTCCGGCAGCGGAAGATCACCGGCAGGGACGCCGCGCTCGCCACCGAGTTGGCGTACGGGACACTGCGCGGGCTCGGCACCTATGACGAGATCATCGCCATGTGCAGCGACCGCGCTCCCGAGGACGTGGACCCGCCGCTGCTCGACGCGATCCGGCTCGGCGTCCACCAGCTCCTGAGGACCCGCATCCCTCCGCACGCGGCGGTGAGCGCGACGATCGACCTGGTACGGCTCCGCGTCGGCGGCGGCCCCGCCCGGTACGCCAACGCCGTGCTGCGCAAGGTCGCGACCCGGACGCTCGACGAGTGGCTGCCCATCGTCGCGCCGTCGCGTGAGGACGACCCCGTCGGCAACCTGGCGGTCACCTACAGCCATCCCGGCTGGGTCGTGGGCGCTCTGCGGGACGCCGTCGGCGGCGACTTCGACGAGACCGCCGCCCTCCTCGCCGCCGACAACGACCGGCCCAGGGTGGCTCTGGTGGCCAGGCCCGGCCGGTGCTCGCTGGACGAGCTGGTCGCCGCCGGGGCGGAACCCGCCGCGTACTCGCCGTACGGCGCCTACCTGCCCGAGGGTGACCCGGGCGCGATCGTGGCGGTGGGCGAGGCGCGGGCGGCCGTGCAGGACGAGGCCAGCCAGCTGGTCGCCCTCGCCCTCACCAGGGTTCCGCTGGACCAGGACGCGCGCTGGCTCGACATGTGCGCGGGGCCGGGCGGCAAGGCCGGGCTGCTGGACGCGGTGGCGACCCAGCGGGGGGCACACCTGCTCGGCGCCGACGTGCAGTACCACCGCGCCCGGCTGGTCTGGCGGGCCACCGCCGAGGCCAAGGTCATCGTGGCGGACGGCACCGAGCCCCCGTGGCGGCCCGGCGCCTTCGACCGGGTGATGCTGGACGCCCCCTGCACCGGCCTGGGCGCGCTGCGCCGCCGGCCCGAGGCGCGCTGGCGGCGTGACCCGCGCAGCATCCCCGAGCTCACCGCGTTGCAGCGCCGGCTGCTCGCCACCGCGCTCGACGCCGTACGGCCCGGCGGGGTGGTGGCCTACGTGACGTGCTCGCCGCACCTCGCTGAGACGCGCGCGGTGGTGGGCGACTTCACGGGGGAGGGGAC
>NZ_JADDIL010000037.1:0-85757 GCF_020826795.1 Microtetraspora sp. AC03309
CAGCCAGCCTGACGGGTTCACCGCTGGAGATCAATTACCCGGCCGAGATTCGGTGACGGGCCACTAGGCCGCCGCCGTAACGGGCCTCGGTGCCCTGGCGAGGGCCGACGGGGCGACCGACCGCTCGATCAGCTGCCCCAGGGCACCCGCCGCGGCGGAACAGCCGAGCCCGATGCCCCATCCGAACGGGCCGACCGGGCGGCATCCGAAGAACTGGCTGAGCCCGGGAACCGAGACGATCACGGCCAGTCCCGCGAGAGACGACATCGCGGCGATCATCACCGTGCGGTCCCTGCCTCCCGTCATGAGCGTCTGCAGCAACTGCGTGGCCACCAGGCCGATCAGCCCGACGGTGTCCGCGCGGCCGCGGGTGCCGGTCATCCGGGCGAGTCCCCAGGCGAGGCCGGCCCCCACCGCCGTCGTGGCCGCGCGCACGTAGATGTCGCGCGTCAGCGCGGCGCCCAGTGACGCCTCGGGACCCTCCGCGAGCAGCTTCTCCGGGCTGATCGCGCTCGGAGGACGTACGGCGACCGCCATCGCCGGGAGCATGTCGGTGAGCAGGTTGACCAGGAGCAGCTGGCGGGCGTTCAGCGCGCTGCGCCGGGTGAGCAGGCTGGATCCCACCGTGAAGAGGATCTCCCCGACGTTCCCGCCGAGCAGGATGCCCAGCGAGTCGCGGACCGAGCCCCACATCGCCCGCCCCTCGACGATCGCGTCGATGATCGTCTCAATGCGGTTGTCCGCCACGACGATGTCGGCGGCCGCGCGGGCGGCGGGCGTGGCCCGCTCTCCCAGCGCCACCCCGACGTCGGCGAGCCGGATCGCCGGCACGTCGTTGGCGCCGTCGCCGGTGACCGCCACGACCATCCCCGCCTGGCGCAGACACGCCACGATCCGCGCCTTGTGCGCCGGAGTGACCCGGGCGAAGACCGACACCTGGGGCAGCACCTCCACCAGCGCGGCGTCGTCGAGATCGTCGATCGCCGGGCCGGTCATGATGTGCAGCCCGTTCAACGCGCCGACCTCGGCCGCGATGGCCTCGGCGGTGCTCGGGTGGTCGCCGGTGATCATGACGACCCGGACCCCGGCCCGGATGAGGCCGTCCACGCTCCGCTTGGCCGTCGGCCGTACGGGATCGGACAGGCCGAGGTAGCCGCGGAAGCACAGCCGGCTGATCCTGGACTCGTCCAGGTCGGCGCGACTGGAGGCGCGGCGCTCCGCCACGGCGAGCACGCGGTAGCCCTGGCGGGCCAGCCGGTCCACCTCCTCGGTCAGCTCCTGCCGTGTCCTGTCGTCGAGGGGGACGGCCCTGCCCCCGCGCTCGACGCTGTCGCAGCGGGTCAGCACGACCTCCGGGGCGCCCTTGACGCTCAGCAGGTGGCCGGTCTCGGAGAGCCCGAGCACGGCGTGGTAGCCCCGCGCCGGCTCGAACGGCATCTCGTCGATCCGCGTCCACTCGCGCAGGCCGTCCTCCGGGGCGACACCCAGGCTCGTCGCCCCCTCCACCACGGCGCGGTCGGTCGGATGGGGGATGGCCCGGCCGCCCCCGAACCTCGGGCTCGCCCGCAGGGCGGCGCCGACGATCGCGCGCATCTGGGGCGTCAACGCGTCCACGCTCTGCTCAGACCATCCGTCGGACACCCGGCCCAGGCTGATGTGTCCCTCGGTCAGGGTCCCGGTCTTGTCGAAGCACAGGACGTCCACCCGGCCGAGCGCCTCGATCGTCGCGGGGTTCCTGACCAGGGTGTTGCGGGTGGACAGCCGCTTGGCCGCGGCCAGTTCGGCGACGGTGGCGATGAACGGCAGCCCCTCGGGAACCGCGGCGACGGACAGGCTCACCGCGGTCGACACGGCGGAGGCGATCGGCGAGCCGCGCAGCAGGTCGATCAGCATCAGCACGCCGCCGGACCCGAGCGCGGCGGGGAGGATGCGACGGCTCAGGGCACGCAGCCTCAGCTCCACACCGCTCGGCGGGGGGCCCTCACCGCCCAGCTCCGCGGTCCTGCCCACCTCGGTCGCCGTTCCGACGGCCACCACCACACCCAGGCCGTGTCCGGCCGCGACGGTGGTGCCCTGGTAGACCATCGACGTGCGGTCCGCCACGGCGGGCGCCATCGTCGGCGCGGTCGTCTTGGTCACGAGCTGGGACTCGCCGGTGAGCGTGGACTCGTCCACCTCAAGGCCGACCGCCCTGATCAGCCGGGCGTCCGCGGGCACCGCGTCCCCGGCGCGCAGCTCGATCACGTCGCCCTGGACCAGGTCGTCGCCGGTGGCCGCCCCTCGGCCGCCGCCGCGACGCAGGAGCCGTACGTGGATCTCCGTCTCCTTGGTGAGATGACGCAGCGCGCGCTGGGCGTCCCTGCGTTGGGCTCCTCCGAGCATGGCGTCGACCACCATCACTCCGGCGATCAGCCCCGCGTCCAGGACCGAGCCGACGACGGCCGACACCCCCGCCCCCGTGGCGAGGACCGGTGTCAACGGGTTGGCGAGTTCCTCGACGGATGCCCGTACCAGGGACGGCGGGCCCTCGACGGCGCGGGACACGACGGCTCCCCGCCGGTGCACCGCGTCCTCCTCCTCCAGCCCGGTGGTCGAGGTGTCCAGCCGGGCCAACACGTCGGACGTCGCCATGGCGTGCCAGGGAGTCCGGTCGGCGCCGGTCGGCGCCTCCTCGCGCCGGATGCCGCGCCCCACCATCGCCCCGACGACCATCGAGGCCAGCGCCGTGGCGTCACCCACGAGGACGGCGCTCTTGATCGCGCGCGCTGCCGGGCCGAGGGCCGACAGCGCCGCGCCGATCACCGCCCCGCCGAGGGTCACCCGTACGCTGTGCTCGCTCGCCTTCCTGGCGTACGGCAGGCCGCGCAGCAGCAGGTAGACGCCGTCATGGTCGGCGATCACGTCGGCGTCCCAGGGGACGTGGGCCGATCCGCTCCGGTGCACGCCGATGCCGAGGTCGGCCTCGGCCAGCCCGTGCGGGGAACGGCGCGACACCAGGGCGACGCCGTGCCCCTCCCGTTGGAGGGTGCGTACCGACTCGACCAGGTGCGCGGCACGCTCGGCCTGCTGCTCGACGCCGAGACGGCGGCCGAGGCCCGGCTCCCCGCCGACCACGATCACCCGGGCGGTATCCTTCGCCGCGGCGGTGAGCGCCTCCGCCAGCGGGTGCAACTCGGGGGCGAGTCCCACGAGCGCGACCCGCGTGCCGTCCCTCGTCACCTCGATCGCCCGGACGCCGCGCTCGCGCCACTGTGACACCCTCTCGGACTCCCCCGCCTCCGCCGGGGCACCGGTGAGGGGTTCGGCGAGCCAGCCTCCGTCGGCGCGCCGTGCGCCGGGGTCCTTGAGGTCGAGGAGCGTGTAAAGCCGGGCGTGCAGCGCGTCGCGGTCCCCTCCTGGCACGAGTGGCACGACCTCGTCGATCGCCCATCCGCCCGTGGTGATCACTGGGGCGTCGAGGAGGACCGCGTCGATCCGGTCCATGCGGCGCAGGGCGGTCCGGTGCAGCACGATCCCGCCACGCTCCGACAGCACCCGTACGACCGCGCTGGTGAACCCGTCCCGGCCGAGGCGCGCGGCCTTGGGCGTGGCGGAGATCAGCATGGAGACTCCGCGATCCTGGCTGCGGCTCACGATCGAGGTGATGCCCTGCGCGCCCAGCGCGGCGAAGCTGGCGGCGTCGCAGTACCGCTCGATCGGGCCGTGCGGCAACGGCGCGGGACGGGGCCGCATGGGCACCCGTATGTGGCGGTACGCCCCTTCGTGGGCGGCGAACTCCTCCTCGCGGTGCTCCCACGCGCGGCGGCCGGCCCGGGAGTCGGAGAACCGTCCGGCGGCCGCCACCGAGTCGAGGAAGAGTGCGATGGGGCGCACCGCGAGCGTCTGGCTGACGATGCGCGTCAGCGTGAAGATGGTGTCCGTCGCCGGCACCCCGACCCGGCGTTCCAGGAACACCCGCACGCGGGGGGTGTGCTCGACGAGTTGGACGAACGCGGGCACGGTCGGCGGCAACCGCCGCGTGTGGGTGAGGAAACCGGCCAGAGCGAGACTCGTCCCGGTGAGCCCGCCGAAGAGGGCGATGGCCGCGTGCACCTCCTGCTCCACGCCGTCCCGTGCCCATCGGACCCCGCCGGCCTGGTCGGTGTCCTCCTCTTCCTCGTCCTCCTCGGTCGCCACCTCGAGGGCCTGTTCGTCGGCGGCGGCCGCCGCGGTGTCGCATTCCTCGATGATGGCCAGGAGTTTGGGCATGTCGGCGGTGCCCTCGTCACAGCTGACGAACACGCAGCCGAGCGCGCCGTTCACCTCCGCGCGGGTCGCTCCCTCCGCGCGCAGCCGCGCCTCAAGAGCGTGGATGGCGTCCCGGGTGTCCGGTCCGCCGATCTCGCGCAGTTCGATCCGTACGCCGCCCGCGCACGCCTGGACGCGGCGCGGGCGTGGTACGAAACTTCGCAGCGGCTCCGGGAGGATGCTCAGCAACGTGTCGATGGAAGGTATGACGGAGAGCCGCATCTCAACTCCGGCCTGTCACGTGGGATGGACGGCCGGACCGGGCGGCGGACGAGCCGCCCGGACGGGATGGCGGGATCACCTGCCCGCTCGGGCGGTCCTGGTGGCGGACGCCACCGGGGTCACGCGCCGCTCCCGCGACCAGGCCTTCGACTCTTCTGTACGGCCGCGCTGCGCGAGCACGGTCCCGACGCCGATCGCGGCGGCCACCGGCCACTCGATCACGCCGAGGATGGCCAGGGCGCCGAGCCCGCCGTAGTACGCGACGCGCTCGGGCGGCGGGAGGAACGACCGGGCGACGTCCATCGCGTGGCCGACCTCCTGGCGGCTGACGTGCGGCATCTCGACATGCGGCAGTCCGAGGTGGGGCCGGTGGAACTGGAGGCTCACCATGGGCAGGTTCAGCGTGAACTCCCCGTTGTGCCCGTCATGCTGCCGCGGCGTGTCGGGGCCGGGCGTCATGGTGGGCCGCGTGGTGGGCCGCGTGGCGGGCCGCGTGGTGGGCGAGGTGACCGGCTTCGCCGCGGTCCTCGCCGCGGTCTTCGCCGCCGTCCTCGTGGTGGTTCTCGTCGTACTCTTCGCCGTGGTCGTCGCAGTGGGCTTCTCCACCGGCGGCTGCTTCCTCGACACCGGCTTCCTCGTCGCCGACCGGGGTGTGGTGGCCGCACGCGCACGCGTCGTGCGACCCGTCTGGGGCGTCTGCGTCACGATCGTGTCCCTCCTCCACCCGGGGAGCGGTACCCCGGCAAGACGACCGGGAGGATGGCGCCCGTGGTCCGCGAGCCGGCACCTCCCGTATCTCCATACTTGGCCCGATCGGCATATACGGAAAGCCCTAATCGTGTCCTTTTACGGTCCCATTCTCGATCCAGGACGCTCAGCCGCCCGAACCGTGGATCACCTACCAGTGCCGTGACCTCGGCGGAGGCATGGCCCCCGCACGAGCGTGGAAGCGACGAACGGGTGATCCTTTCCGTTCGCCACCGCGACGCCCTCGGTGGAACGTACTTCCACGAATTCGAGGACAGGCGCGGCGACGTTGGTCTGACGACCGGACGCCCGAGCGGCTATCCGAGCCTCATGCGGACGTGCTCCGGCGGGTCCGTGAGGGGCGCGGGCAGCCGCAGCGGGCCCTCCCCCGGGGTGACGGTGCCGAGCAGCCGCGCCCCCGAGGCGCCCGTGCAGCCGGGCACCGTCCCCGGCAACCCGTGCGCGGTCAGCCACCCCAGGTAGGAGAAGGCGATCGCCTCCTTGGCGTCGGACGGCACACCCAGTTCGTCGCTCGCGAGGAACCGGGTGCCGGGCGCCCGTCGTTCGAGCTCGCCCATGAGGACCGGGTTGCGCAGCCCGCCACCGGACACGACCACCGTGTCCAGCCGGTGGCGCCGGATCTCCGCCGCCGCCGTCTCCCCCGTCAGCGCGGCCAGCGTCGCGAGCAGATCCTCCAGTCCCAGCCCGTACGGCGCCGCCACGCGCGCGAGATAACCCGCGTGGAACAACTCCTTGCCGGTGCTCTTGGGCGGCGCCCCGCGGTAGTACGGATCGGCCAGCAGTTCGGCCAGCAGCGCCTCGTGCGCCGTCCCCGCCGCCGCGAGCCGGCCGTCCTCGTCGTACGGCCGGCCGGTCGCGGCGAGCACGGCCGCGTCCAGCAGCGCGGAGGCGGGCCCGGTGTCGTAGGCGACGGCCGGATCGAGCACGGTGAGGTTGGCGATCCCGCCGAGGTTGAGCGCCCCGTTGCGGCCCGGCAGCCCGGCCAGCAACGGCAGGTCGAAGGCCGACACCAAGGGAGCGCCGTGACCCCCCGCGCTCACGTCCCGTACGCGCAGATCGGAGACGACCGGGACGCCGAGCCGTTCCGCGATCCAGGCCGGCTGGCCGAGCTGAAGCGTGCCGCGTACCCGGCCGTCCTCCACCCAGTGGTACAGAGTCTGCCCGTGGGAGCAGATCAGGTCGGCGGCCGGGCACTCCTCGGCCGCGCCGGCGAACGCCTGGCCGATCAGGGTGTCGAGGCGGCACACCTCCGCCATGTCGATCCGGTTCGGCGGCAGCGCCGCCACCACCCCGGCCCGCAGCTCCGGAGCGTACGGCTGCGCGGCGGTGTGCTCGATCACGCCGGTCAGGACGCCGTCCGCCATCGTCCAGTCGACGAGCGCGCTGTCGATCCCGTCGTGGGACGTCCCCGAGATCAGCCCGAGTACCCGCACACCTTCTCCTGTCGGGATTCTTCATAGCAATATAGTTCTTGGAAGAATATCTACACATGGAGAGCGTGTGACGACTCTGGTCATCGGCATCGACGGCGGCGGAACGGGCACCCGCTGCGTGGTGGCGACGCGTACGGGCCAGGTGGCCGGGAGGGGACGCGGCGGGGCCGCCAACGCGATTTCCGCCGCCGACCCCGTGGGCAGCCTGCGGTCCGCGCTGGAAGGTGCCCTCTCCGGCATCGCGCCGGACCGGGTCGCGGGCGGCGTGTTCGCCCTCGCGGGCGCCGCGTCGGCTCCGGAGCGCGCCGACGCGCTCGCCGCCGAGGCGTGGCGGGCCTGCGGCCTGTCCGGGCGGCCCGTCGTCGTGCCCGACATCCTCGCCGCGTTCGCCGGGGCCACCGAGGCACCCTCGGGCACCGTCCTGATCGCGGGCACCGGGGCCATCGCCGCCAGGATCGGCGCGCGTGCCATCGTCGCACGCGCCGACGGATACGGCTGGATCCTCGGGGACGAAGGGTCGGGGGTGTGGATCGGGCGCCGGGCCGTACAGGCTCTGCTGGCCGCGCTGGACGGCCGGGGCGGGCCCACGGCGTTGCTCGACGGGCCGCCGGAGTGCTCGCTCCGCGACGCCCTGATCGACGTGCCGGGCCGGCCCGCCTTCGGATCCGAAGGATCCATCGGAGAAGTGGCCACCGCGGGAGGGGCGCGGGCAGAGGCGTCGCGCCTCTCGCCGGACCAGGTCGTCCGGGCGGTCCACGCCGGGGTCGCGCAGTCCGGTCCGGCGTGGCTGGGGCGGTTCGCACCCGCGGTGGAGGCCGCCGCCCGCCTGGGCGACGCGCCGGCCCTCGCGATCCTCCAGGAGGCCGCGCGCCGGCTCGTCGCCACGGCCGAGTCCTTGGGCGAGGAGGCCGGGCCGATGGTGCTCGCGGGATCGCTGCTCACCGAACCGACCCGGCTGGCCGAGCTGGTCAGGTCCGGGCTCGGCCGCCCCACGGTCGCCGCTCGTGACGGCGCCGCCGGGGCGGCCGCCCTCGCCCTGCACAACGCCGCGCCGGACGCCCCTGAGGCGCCCGACGTCCTGGCGGCCCACCGGAGGCTCATCGCCTGACCGGTGCGGGCCGGACCGCTCGCCCGGCCGGTACGACTTCCCCACGGGGGCGGAAGCCGTACCGGCCGGGTGCGCCGATCGGCGGTGACGCGGGTCAGTGGACCCGGCGGCCGTCGCTCGGCTCGCTCTGGCGGTTCGCCCGGTCCACGGCCGTCACGTAGTAGTTCGCGCCCTCGGCCCCCTCGGGGTCCACCCAGCGCACGTTGCGGCCCGCCGGGATGACCGCGACCAGGTTCCGGGCGTCGGCGAAGTCACCCGCTCCGGCCTCCCGGTCCAACCGGTAGACCGCGAACTGGAACGGGATGTCCCTGCCGGTGGCCACGATGTGCAGTTCGGCGCCTCCGGCCGCCCTGCGGGCGGTGGCCAGGACTGGCCGCCGCGGCGGCTGCCCGCCCGCGAGACGCGGCAGCAGCGGGCCGAGGGCCGGACGGATGTAGTGCTCGTTCACGGCACCGGTGACGCTGCCCAGCCGGTCCTCGCGCACGTCGCCGGAGTTGTACCAGATGTCGCCGCCGACCTCCGGGTTGGCCCGGTTGAGCGTGAGGTGCCGGGAGAGCTCGTCCGGCTGGAACCACTGGGCGGGCTGCCCGGCCGCACCGGCCTTGTAGGCGGCCTGGCCGATCCAGAGCTGCACGTCGGTGCCCGCCGCCACGCCGGACCACCAGGGGATCAGCTTGGCGTAGTCGGCGTTCGACTGGCCGATGTACCAGTAGATCTGCGGCGCGATGTAGTCCAGCCAGCCCTTCCTGACCCAGCCTCGTGTGTCGGCGTGCAGGTTGTCGTACGACTGGCTGCCGCCGGTGTCCGAGCCGAGCGGATCGGTGGACTTGTTCCGCCAGATGCCCGACGGGCTGATGCCCCAGGCGACCTCCGGCTTCGCCTGCCGTACCCGCTGCTGCATCTCCTGGACGAGCAGGTCCACGTTCTGTCGGCGCCAGGAGGCGAGGTCGGGGAAGCCCGCGCCGTACTGCGCGAAGGCCGCGCTGTCGTCGAAGGCCGTGGTGTTCACGGGGTAGAAGTAGTCGTCGAAGTGCAGGCCGTCGATGTCGTACCTGGTGATCGCGTCCATCATCGCGTCCTGGACGAACGCCCGCACCTCCGGGATGCCCGGGTTGTAGTACAGCTTGCCGCCGTACGGCACGATCCAGTCCGGATGCTTGCGGCCCGGGTGGTCGGGGTGCAGCTTGGCCGGGTCCGGCTGCATCGACACGCGGTATGGGTTGAACCAGGCGTGGAAGGCCAGGCCGCGCCGGTGCGTCTCCTCGACGAGGAAGGCCAGCGGGTCGTAGCCCGGGTCCTGCCCCTGCACACCGGTCAGGTACTCCGACCACGGCTCGAACGACGAGGGCCAGAAGGCGTCGGCGGTCGGCCGGATCTGGACGAAGACCGAGTTGAGCCTGCGGGCCTGCGCGAGGTCCAGCCAGGCGAGATACTCCGCCTTCTGCTGGTCGACGTTCAGGCCCTGCTTCGACGGCCAGTTGATGTTGACCACCGAGGCGATCCACATCCCGCGCATCTGGCGCAACGGCGGGATGTGGCCGTCGGAGCTTCCGTCGGCGAAGGCGGGTAACGAGGTCAAGGCCGACAGGGGGAGAGCCGTCGCGGCCGCGGCCAGCGCCAGGCCGCGCAGGACGGAACGTCGGGTAGGTGAGCTCATGCGGACCTCCAGGGGGCATGAAGAAGAAGGCACCGATCGCGACCTTGGCAGAAACTTACTTTCAGATCAATGAGGATGAAAGAAAGTGTCATTGATGTGTAACCTGCTTCAAGACGTCCACGCGAGAGGGTGAGCTCGTGCCCACAAGCAGCTCCAGCCTTGACCGGCTGGCCATGACCGTCCTCCAGCCCGGGTTCGACGGCGTCGCGCCGCCCGGCTGGCTGCGCCGGGCGCTCGCCGACGGCCTCGGCGGGGCCGTGCTGTTCGCCCGCAACATCGAGGACGCCGGGCAGACCGCCGAACTCGTCGCCGCGCTGCGCGAGGAGAATCCGGCCGTGGTCGTCGCGGTCGACGAGGAAGGCGGCGCCGTCACCCGGTTCGAGGCCGGAACCGGCAGCTCGTGGCCAGGCAACCGCGCGCTGGGCGTCGTGGACGACGTCACGCGGACCGAACGGGTCGGCCGGGCCATCGGCCGGCTCCTCGCCTCCGCGGACGTCACCCTGAACTACGCGCCCGTGGCGGACGTCAACGCCAACCCGGCCAACCCGGTGATCGGCATCCGCTCCTTCGGCCCCGATCCCGAACTCGTCGCGCGGCACACCGCCGCCCTGGTCACCGGCCTCCAGGCCGAGGGGGTGGCCGCGTGCGCGAAGCACTTCCCCGGCCACGGCGACACCGTCACCGACTCGCACCTCGCTCTGCCGACCGTGCACGCGCCCCTGGACGTGCTCCGCGAACGCGACCTGCCGCCGTTCCGCGCCGCGGTGGAGGCGGGGGTCCAGGCGGTCATGTGCGGCCACCTGCTGGTGCCCGCGCTCGACCCGGACGTCCCCGCCACCCTCAGCAGGCGCATCCTGACCGGGCTGCTCCGCGAGGAGTTCGGTTTCGACGGCATGCTCGTCACTGACGCGATCGAGATGCGAGCCGTCGCCGCCCTGCACGCGCCCGGCGAGATCGCCGTACGCGCGCTCGTGGCCGGCGTGGACGCCATCTGCGTGGGCGCCTCCTCCCCCGAGGGCGAGAACGTCTACGCCCTGCGTGACGCGATCGTCGAGGCGGTCCGCGACGGCCGGCTGCCCGAGGAGCGCCTCGCCGAGGCGGCCGCCCGGGTCCTCGCCGTCGCCGAGTGGCACGCCGCCCACGCCGCGAGGCGGACGGCCGGCGACGCCCGCGCGGCGGGCCTCGGCGCCGGGCCCGGGGCGGATTCCGGAGCGGATTCCGGGGAGGAACTCGGCCTGGAGACCGCCCGCGCGGCCATGCGGGTGATCGCCGCGGGCTCGGACGTCCACCGGGCCGTTCCGCTCTCCCGGCCTCCCCTGGTGGTGCACATCGCACCCCGGATGAGCCAGGCCGTCGACTCCGATGTGCCCGTAGGTCTCACCCGTGAGCTGGCCGAGCTGCTTCCCGGCACCGTGGGCCGTACGATCACCGCGGAGGCCACGGCGCTCCCCGAGCTGAGTGGTGACCGGCCGGTCGTGCTGGTCGTCCACGACGCGGGCAGGCACGCGTGGGTCCGTGACCTCCTGGCGACGGCCGTACAGGCCCGGCCCGACGCGATCGTGGTAGAGACCGGCATTCCCGCCGAACCCGTTGGAGCGGTATATGTCACTACATACGGCGTCTCGCGGGCATCTGACCGCGTTGTCGCCCGATGGCTCACCGGCAGCGAAGAAACGCGATCCCGACAGGAGAAGACAGCAGGGTGAACGAACACGAGGGCCCCACCCCGGTCAACCTGGTAGCGACGGTACGGGCGATCCTGCCGTCGCTCACGCCCGCGGCCCAGTCCGTCGCCCGCCTCATCCTCGACGACCCCGCGATGGTCGCCGGTAGCACGATCACCGAGTTCAGCGCGGCCTCCGGGACGAGCGAGGCCACGATCGTGCGCACCGCCAGAGCCCTCGGGTTCGCCGGGTACTCCCAGCTCCGCTTCGCCCTCGCGGCCGCGGTGGCGCGGGCCAAGCCGGAACGCCTGGTCCCCGGCGATCTCGGGCCGGACGACCCGCTCACCGACGTGATCGCCAAGGTCACCAGGGCCGAGTCCGAAGCCCTCGCCGACACCGCCGCCCAACTGGCCCCCGACCGGCTCGCCGCCGTCGTGGAGGCCGTGGCCACCGCCCGGCGGGTCGACGCGTACGGGGTCGGCGCCTCAGGGCTCGTCGCGGTCGACATGGCGCAGAAGCTGATGCGGATCGGGCTGCCCGGCCACTCCTTCACCGACGCGCACCTCGCGCTCACCAGCGCCGCGCTGGTCCGGGCCGGTGACGTGGCCGTCGGGGTGAGCTGCACCGGTGAAACCCCTGACGTGCTGGGCCCGATGCGGGTCGCCAGTTCGGCCGGGGCCACCACGGTCGCGATCACCAACAACCCCCGGTCGTCGCTCGCCGAGCTCGCCGACCACGTACTCGTCTCGGCGGGCCGCGAGACGGCGTTCCGCCCGGGAGCGCTGGCCAGCCGGATCAGCCAGCTGCTGATCGTCGACTGCATCTTCGTCGGCGTGGCTCAGCGCACCTTCGACACGTCGGACTCTGCTTTACGCGCCACCCGTGACGCGCTTGACGGCTATCTCGAGGACTCCCGCCGCCGTACGAAGGCCGGATAGGGGCCGTCCGGAGAACGGTTCGCGCGGTGAGGCGCTTGGTGATGAGACAGACCCCATGTCGAGGCCCGGCCCCTCGCGGCTGGAGGGTTAGAAAGGCGGAACGTCATCGGCGGGATCAGGCGACGCCCCAGATAGACCTCCCTGGAGACTGTCGTCGCCCTCCCCCGTCGACAGATTCGGCGAGGCAACCCGCTCTTCCCACCAAGCAGGTTCGTAGGTCCAGGTCGGTAGGAACGGGAGTTCATCATCAGCCGAATCGCTGATGCGGCCCGCGCCGTAGCCGTGGGCGGCAAGCCCACCGCCGTTCCCGCCGACATGGCCATCTGCTCCACGGGGCCTCGCATCTCTGTCGGTGCCATCAGTGCGAGCAACTCGAGAGTTTCCGTCGGCCTCAGCGCCATCGACAGTGACTCGCTTTCTGATGCCGCTGGCATCCATGGGGCGCATCCCTGATCTGGGGAAGGTGCCGAAGGTCCAGCCATCGGGGGCGAAGGGCTCGGGCATGGGTTCGATGATCGGCGGCGGCTCGACCGGGTAGCGATGACCGGTCCGACTGATCCAGGTCACATGCCCGGGGCTGGTCTGGATGACCTGCCAGCCGTTGTCACGCAGGTCATGGTCGTGCGCGCACGCGGCGGCGAGGTTGTGTTCGGTGGTGGGGCCGCCGTTTGCGTATTGGCGGGTGTGGTCCATCTCCGATCGGGAGGCCGGTGCACGACACCCGGGATGGGAGCAGACCCTGTCGCGGATCTCGATCCGCCGCCGCAACCCGGCTGTGGGGAACCGCCTTCTCTCATCCCCGGATGCTGTTCGACCTCCGACAGCCGAGCCTCCGGCACCGTGCCCGGAGGCGTCCACTCCGGCCCCATTGGCCCCAAAGTTCTCAGCACCAGCGCCTTCGGCTCCAACCCCGTCACTCCCAGCACTACCGTTCCCAGCGCGGCCCGTGCAGCATGGTTCAGGGCCACGACGTACATCGCTGCGGGCGGTCCTGGTCGGTCCCGCCCAGGCATGGCCTTCTCCTCCGCTCCGCTCCGTCGTGTGGCTTGCGGCCTCGTCGTATTGACGCACGATGTCGGCGATCACACCGGCCCAACCGCCCTGCGCGTAGATGTCGGCACGCAATGCCCGCAGCAGCGACAACGGGAGCTGAAGCTCGACAATCCCGCGACAGCGAGTCGATGCGGACCCTCGGCGAAGATCTGCTTCCTGGCCGGTGTCCGGTCTCTGGGCAGAGGCCTGGTGGCGGGGCCATCCCGCAGGGCGACGCCGGGTGATCCCAGCATGGAGAAGTTGTCCCTGTTCGTCACAGATGGCGAACCGCCACTCCCCACCGATCTGACGCTTGGCCAGTTTGCGTGCCAGGTGGGCATGGATGGGCCCCCATCCGGCCAGTTCGGCGGGCAGGTCGTCCAGGTGCATCAGCGTGGAGACCTGGACTCGCAGCTCACCCGCCGCGAACCCAACCGCCCCAAGCGCACGGGCGGCCGCACTGCCGTTCCCGGCCTCCGCGCTTCCCGTCCCGATGCCCGCGCTTCTCGTCCCGATGCCCGCACCTGCCAGAGAAGCCCTAAGGTTGCCGCTACCGGCACCAGAGGTGGAGACAGCGTTGGACTCGCCCCCAGAACCGGGGCCAGTGCCGGGACCGGACCCCGGGGCGGGACCACCAGGACCACCAGGACCACCAGGACCACCAGGACCACCAGGACCAGGATCAGGACCTGGGTCGGGATCGGCGTCGGGATCGGCGGGATCGGAGAAGGTCGCGCTTGTGTCGGTGTCGTCAGCCTGACCGCCGCCACCGGCGTCGGACACGTTACAGGGGTCGGTGCCGTTGCCGTGATCGGCGGGGCCGGGAGGGCCCGCTCGGGTGACGGTGTCGTCAACGTCGCCGTTCTTCTCGCCGTTGGCGTGGTGGAGGTCGTGGAAGCCGGCGGAGCGCTGGGGCTTCTCATCGTCCCGGCCGGCGCCGTCCCCGCTGGCGTCCCGGCCGGTGTCGTCGCAGGTGCCGTAGAGGTCGGTGCTGTCGTCGATGCCACTGTCATCGAAAGGGCCGTCATCGAAGGGATCGTCGGAGAGCTGGTCGTCGTAGTCGTCCTCATCACCCGCCCGTTTGCGGGCGGCATTCGCGAACAGGACGGCGATGATCTGATCATCGTCCAGGCCGGACATGCTGCCGTCCAGCAGACCCAGGAACACATCCGCCCGCACCTGGTCGATCGGGGCGTGCAGGCCCGTCTTCTTCGCCCGCACCGCGATGGCATCCACCCGGGCGATCGCGGCCGCCGCCTGATCCACCGGCAACTGCTGGCCGGTGATGCTCGCCGAGCCGTCGGCATGCCGTACCCCGATCACCCGCCGCTGGTGAACAGCCCGCTCATACTTACGACGCGCCCAGGTGGGGTCGGCGGCGATCAACAGTTTCTTGATCTTCTCCCGGAGCTCACTCGTCGTCCATTTCGCGGCCTTGGGCAGCAGATGAGCGGCGACCGCTCGGGCGAGTTCGAGAGGGACGTCTTCCAGCCAGTCGCAGAACACCACCGCCCGCGCCTTATCGAGCAGACCGGCCGACAGGGCGTCACGCACGGCCGGGAGCCGCACTTTCAAGTCATAGGCGAGACCGTATTCACGTTCAGCCGCGCGGCGGGTGAGACGCAACGCCGCCCGCACTTCGTCGGGTGAATTCTTGTCCGGCTCGGGCATTTTCTCCATGCCGGAGACGGAAATCTCATACAGGCCGACTTCGGCCATCACGACGGCTTTCCGCGCTTGCACGTGTGCTTCGAGGCGGGCGTAGGCTTGCATCACGATCACGGCGTCGAAGCCGTCCAGCCTGGCGATATCGACCTGCTCCAGCACGGCGGCCAACCCCACGCCCGGGGGCATGTCGCCCAGGCCGTCGGGGATCGGCTGCCGTTCGATATTCACATTGCAACGCTAACAACCACCACCGACAAAAACGCCGCCCAGACAGCCTGCTCAAAAGCCGAAATCCATCTTCCAGAAATCACAGCTCTCCCATCCCAGAAACCACTAAAATGCGGCATTTTTTCAGAATTGCTTGGAGTTACGCTTCGCTCGGGTTGTTCGCCGGAGCCCGCAGGTGTGGCGGAGAGCCGTGACGGAGAGCCGTGGAGCCGCCCTGCGGCGCGGGGTGAGACCGCGACGAGGAGGTGTCCGTGGCCGCCGCCGTGGGGAACGACGTGCTGCAGGCAACTGCGGTGACGCTCGTAGCAGTTGGAGTGAAAGGTCACATGAGCGCCGGGGTGAAGGGCCCAGCGTGGAGAGGCCACGCCCCGTCCTGTCGTGCGGGTGATGTACTGACGGCCGTACCCGAGCCGGCCCTGGTGGTTGGTGGACATGCCGGCACTGACTGCGGTGGTGAAGCGTGCAGCAGGGCGGCTGGGGTGAAGGGCATGCGTGCTCTGTGGGCGCGAGTCACCGCCGAGGCAAGGCCGGTGCGAGTCGACGGAGGTGCTACCCGCGGATCTGATGGGAGGTCACGACGCCTGATCGAAGGTCACGACGCCTGATCGAAGGTCACGACGCCTGATCGAAGGTCACGACGCCTGATCGAAGGTCACGGCGTCTGATCGAAGGTCACGGCGTCTGATCGGAGGTCACGACGCCTGATCGAAGGTCACGGCGTCTGATCGAAGGTCACGGCGTCTGATCGGAGGTCACGAGGGGGAATGTGTGCGTCGTACAGACGACTGAGAAGATCATTGAGGCGCCTGCGGTCACGACCGTCGAGCGCTCTCAGAAAGTCGTCCTGCCTCACAGTCGCGGTGGCGGCCAGCGTGTCGACGAGAGCGACTCCGTCGGCCGTGAGGGCGACGATCCGGCGGCGGCGGTCCTCTGGATCGCTCCGCCGTTCGATCAGCCCTCGATCGGCGAGAGCGTCCAGCACCGGCACGATGTTGCGGGCGTCCACCGCGATCAGTTGCGCGAGACGCCGCTGCCCCTGTGGACCCTGTTCCCCCAGGACCACCAGCACCGTGTACTGGCTCTGGGTCAGCCCGTGGGCGGCCAGGAAGGCGGCCCATGAGCGGGCGGCCAGGGCGCCCAGCCGGGACAACAGGAAACCCGTTCCACGCTCGTACTCCGGTGGACCGTCGATGCTGGTCATGGCACGCACGCTACTAGATAGACATGATTCATGTCGTCTGATAGACATAAATCATGTCTATTGCACTGCGCCACTCAGACGTTGCCGTAGGCGAGCACTCCCTGCACGTCGTCGAAGCCGGAGACCCACGGGGCCGGCCGTACCTCTTCCTGCACGGATGGCCGCAATCCTGGCGAGCGTGGAAGGACGTGATGACTGTCGCCGCACCGCACACCAGGGCCCTCGCCGTCGATCTGCCCGGCGTCGGCGAGTCGACCGGGCCCGCGACCGGCGGCTCCAAGCACCGCCTGGCCGCCATAGTCCACGATCTGATCTCGGCCCTTGACCTCGACGACCTCACACTGGTCGGCCACGACGCCGGAGGGATGATCGCCTACGCCTGCCTGCGCCGGTACGCCGACATCGCCCGTGTCGTGATCATGAACACGGTGATCCCGGGTGTCGCCCCGTGGGCCGAAGTACTGCGGAATCCCTACATCTGGCATTTCGGGCTGCACGCGATACCGGACCTGCCCGAGACGCTGGTGCGAGACCGCCAGGCCGAGTACTTCGACTACTTCTACAGCGTGTTGTCGCTAGACCCGGCGAAGATCACCCTGGAGGCCCGAGCCGCCTACGTCGGCGCCTACGGTACAGACTCCGCCCTGACCGCCGGGTTCGACTTCTATCGGGCCTTCGCCGAGGACGCTCAGGACAACGCGGCCTCCAGCGGCGTTCCCGTGGATACCCCTGTGCTCTACCTCCGCGGAGAGGGCGAGGGCGGCGACCTGGCCGCCTACGCCTCGGGGTTCCGCGACGCCGGTGTCAAGGACCTCACCACAGCTCTCGTCCCCGGTGTCGGGCACTTCGCCCAGGAAGAGTCGCCGACCGCGGTATGGCGCCTGATCAGCGACTTCTCCCGCCGCTGACCGCTGACCGCCGCCGACCGCCGCAGCCCATGACCACGAGGTGGCCGCGCCGCCTGGAGTCGCACCTGGGGCACAGTTCCGGCGCGGAAGCTCAGGAGGACAGCCGGAGGGCCTCGGCGGCTACGGCGTGGCGCAGGTCGCGGATCCCCGGCCGACCACGGACCGGGTGGACGTTGTTGGTCAGCAGGACGACCGTCAGTGCCCGTACCGGATCGATGACGATGGACGTCCCGGTGAACCCCGAGTGGCCGTAGGCGCGGCCGAGGGGCCCGACGATGGCCGGGTCTCCGATCCGGACGCCGAGCCCGTGGTCGAACGCCGCGCCCGTGACGCCCTGGTCGCGGGTCATCTCCGCCACGGTGTCCGGGCGCAGGATCGGCCCGCCCCCGGTGCGCAGGGTCTCCCCGAAGCGGACCAGGTCGTCCGCCGTGGAGAACAGCCCGGCGTGCCCGGCGATCCCGCCGAGGCCGTACGCGGTCTCGTCGTGGACCTCGCCTCTGATGCAGCCGGGGCCGGGGCGGTCGGCCTGGTACTCGGTCGCGACGACGCGCGGGAGCAGTGCGGCCGGGGGGCGGTAGCAGGTGCTCTCCAGGCCGAGCGGCCCGATGACACGGGTGCGTACGAGCTCGTCGAGGGGCGCTCCCCCGGCGATCTCGGCCACCCGGCCCGCCGTCACCATGCCGACGTCGGAGTAGACGTACCGCTCCCCGAGGGGGTGGTCCGGCCGCGTGGTGAGGATCAGTTCCATCCGCGCGGCGTGCGCGGCGCGGCCGTCACCGGGGATCTCCTCGTGGGCGCGGCGGCTCGGCGGCAGGCCCGCCGTGTGGGTGAGCAGGTGCCGCAGCGTGACCTCGCGGTGGCCGCCGTAGGACGCGGGCAGCCACGCCGTGACGGGTTCGTCCAGCCCGAGGTGTCCGTCCTCCACCAGCGACAGGATGGCCGCGGTGGTGAACAGCTTGGTGATCGAGGCGAGGTCGAAGATCGAGTCGCGGCGGGCGGGCGGACGTTCGTCCAGGAGCGCCTCCGTAGCTCCTGAAAAACGTACGGCCTCGCCCGCCGCGGCCGCGGCGACGACGGTCCCCTCCACGGCGATCACGGCGACCGCCGCCGAGCAGGCGGCCGGTAACGCCGCCTCCAGAATCCCGGGCAGCGCCGGATCCGGATCGTCAGGCACCGACCACTCCGGACGCGGCTCGGCGCGCCGCTTCCAGGCGGTCGCCGTGGGCCGAAAGGAGCGCCCTGGCGCCGTCGGCGTCGAGATCGCGCTCGATCATGAGGACGGCGGCCTTGACCTGCCAGCCGGCCGCCTCCAGGGCGGCCTGGGCGGTGTCCAGACCGGCACCGGTGATGTCGCCGACCATGCGGGCGGCCCGGTCGGCGAGCTTGGAGTTCGCCGCCGAGACTTCGATCATCGAGTTCCCGTACGTCCGGCCCAGCCGCACCATCGTGATCGTGGAGATCATGTTCAGGACCAGCTTCGTCGCGGTCCCGGCCTTGAGGCGGGTCGAGCCGGTCACGATCTCCGGGCCGACGATCACCTCGATCGGATGCGCGGACGCCCTCGAGAGCGGAGAGTCCTGGTTGCAGGACAGTCCCACGGTCAGCGCACCGCTGCCGGCGGCCTCTCCGAGCGCACCGAGCACGTACGGTGCCCGGCCGCTGGCGGAGACCCCCACGACGGAGTCGAGCGGGCCGACGTCCTTGGCACGGAGGGCGGCCGCGCCTGCGGCGGAGTCGTCTTCCGCCCCCTCGACCGAGCGGGTCAGCGCGGGCACGCCGCCCGCGATGATGCCCTGGACGAGTTCGGGGTCGGTGCCGAAGGTCGGCGGGCATTCGGACGCGTCGAGCACGGCCAGCCGGCCCGAGGTCCCCGCGCCCACGTAGAACAGGCGTCCCCCCTTCTTCATTCGGGCGACGATCGCGTCTATGGCGGCCGAGATCTCCGGGATCGCCACGGCGACCGCCGCGGGTACCCGGGCGTCGGCCGAGTTCATGAGTCTGGCGACCTGTTCTGTCGGAAGCCGATCGATCTCGCTGTAGCGAGGATCGCTCTGCTCCGTGGACAGGCCTGCGAGTGGATCAATCATCTCGTTCCATGTCGCTAATTTTCACCTGATGGTTCCATTATGCAAAAATTCTTCGGAGAATGGGATCATGTCACATGTACGAACCGGCGCCGAGCGGCTCGCGGGCGATCCCGATCTCCTGGGTGGAGGCCGGATCGGCCTCGTCACCAACCCCACCGGGGTTCTTCCCGATCTGACCCCGACCGCCACGGCGCTGCTGGCGGCGGGCGTGCCACTGACCACCCTGTTCGGACCCGAGCACGGGATCCGCGGCACGGCGCAGGCGGGCTTCAGTGAGGACTCGGGCCAGGACCCGGCGACCGGGCTGCCGGTCCTCAACACATACGGCAGGCACGGCGCCGCCCTGGACGCGCTGGTGGCGTCCTCGGGCGTGGACACGCTCGTCTTCGACATCGC
The DNA here is from genome assembly GCF_020826795.1 of Microtetraspora sp. AC03309. Taxonomy (NCBI): domain Bacteria; kingdom Bacillati; phylum Actinomycetota; class Actinomycetes; order Streptosporangiales; family Streptosporangiaceae; genus Microtetraspora; species Microtetraspora sp. AC03309. Next base: position 19,598 of record NZ_JADDIL010000037.1, read on the forward strand.
CGACGTGGGGACGCGCTTCTACACGTTCGTGTGGACGATGCACGACCTCATGGCGTCGGCGGCCCGGCTGGGGCTGCGTTTCGCCGTACTGGACCGGCCCAACCCGCTCGGCGGCACCCGCGCCGAGGGACCGCTTCTCGACCCCTCCTGCGCGAGCTTCGTGGGCCGGGCGGCCATCCCGATACGGCACGGCCTGACCATGGGCGAGCTGGCGCTCCTCTTCAACGAGTCGATCGGCGCCGACCTGACCGTGATCACGGCGGAGGGCTGGCGCCGGAGGATGCGCTTCGCGGCCACCGGCCTGCCCTGGATCATGCCGTCGGTCAACATGCCGACCCCCGAGACCGCGCTGGCCTACCCGGGCACCGGGCTGTTCGAGGGCACGACCGCGTCCGAGGGCCGGGGCACCACGCGACCGTTCGAACTGGTCGGCGCGCCCTGGCTCGACGGCAGGTTCGCCGTGGAGCTGAACCGCCTCGGCCTGCCGGGCGTGCGGTTCCGCGACACCTGGTTCACCCCGGCGTACAACAAGCACGCCGGGACGGCGGTGCACGGCGTCCAGCTCCACGTGCACGATCCGGAGGCGTTCCGGCCCGTGCTGACCGGGGTGTCGATGCTGCACCTGTTCCGGTCGCAGCACCCCGGCGAGTTCGTCTGGACCGCCGCGGACCTCACCGGCACCGACACCAGGAGCGGGCGGCACTTCGTGGACCTCCTGTGGGGTTCCACGTCGCTGCGGGAGCGGCTGGACGCCGGGGAGGACCCCCGCGACCTGTGCCCCTCCCCCTGCCACCCCGAGTCGTGGCTGAACGGCGGGAAGCTTCTCTACCCGTGACATCCGGCCGTCACCGCAGGTCCCGGCGGTAGAGCCAGAAGACGCGCTCCGCCCGGGCGCCGACCGCTCCGGAGTAGAACCGGAGCGGCCCCACCCAGGAGATCTGGGCGCTCGTCAGGCCCGCCGCGCGCATCTCGGCCAGGCACCGGCGCAGCAGCACGCCGCCGACGCCGAGCCCGCGCGCGGCGGGTGCGGTGCCCATCGGCCCGAACCAGGCCGGCCTGGCGCCCCACGCGGCGAAGGCGATGATCTCCCCGTCGCGGGACGCGTAGTGGCAGCCGGTGGCCTGCTCGGCCTCCCACGCCCAGTTCTCGTTCCAGTGCTCGCGGATGAACGCCGCCACGGCGGCCCGCTCGCCCGGCTCGGCCGCGTGTACGGCGACGCCCTTTCCGGCCAGCCGCTCCACGTCGTCCACCGTGGGATGACCGCCGGACAGGTCGGCCGTCATGTTCCAGGCGACGCTCTCGCGCTGGTAGCCGAGGGACTCGGCCAGGCAGGCGGCGGCGGTGTAGCGCACGTCGATGCCCGGCCAGGCGTAGGACGGCGGGTTCCCGGCGAAGCGCACAGTGGTGACGCCTTCGGCGCGCAGCCACTCCTCGGCCGCGGCGACCAGAGCACGTCCGCGTCCCTCGCCCCGGGCGTCCGGATGTACGGCGAGCAGGTCCACGTGCCCGGAGCTCGGATCGCGCGTGGACACCGAGGCGAGGACGACCCCGTCGAGGCCGGCCGTCGCCAGCGCGGTCCAGCGGCGGTCCGCGGGCGGTGTGGCGAGCCGGGCGACCAGCAGCGGCGCCTCGGCGGCGTCGTAGGTGAGCGCGGCGGAGGCGAGCTCGCCGAGCGCCTCGATGTCGGCCGACGCCTCCCGGATCCCCGCCGTCACAGCTGGACCGCCGGTGTGGCGACAACGCTGCGGCGCTGCGGGTGGAAGCAGGCGTGCTCCTGGAGCGTCCCGCCGTCGTGACCGAGGACGGGCAGCTCAGAGACGCACCGCTCGGTGCGGAACGGGCAGCGCGCCGCGAACAGGCAGGCGGCGTCCTGCTGGGACGGGTCGACGACCTCGGTCGGCACCACGCGCTCCTCGCCCGGGACCTCCAGGCCGTGCAGCACCGGGATGGCCGACAGCAGCGACTGCGTGTACGGGTGCACCGGGTCGGCGATGACCGTCTCCACCGGGCCGCGTTCGACGACCTGGCCCCGGTAGATGACGTACAGCTCGCCGTCCAGGCCGATGTAGCGCGCGGTCGCGACGTCGTGCGTGATGAACAGCACGCTCACGCCGAGCCGGTCGCGCAGGTCCTTGAGCAGGGCGAGGATGCCGAGGCGCAGGGACACGTCGATCATCGACGTGGCCTCGTCGGCGACGAGCATGTCGGGGTCGACGGTGAGCGCGCGGGCGATGACCACCCGCTGGCGCATGCCGCCGGAAAGCTGGTGCGGGTAGCGCGGCAGCACGTAGCCCGGGTCGAGCCCGACGAGGCTGAGCAGCTCCTCCGCCCGCTCTTCCATCCACGCCCGCGAACGGCCGGTCTGCTTGGCCCGCAGGGAGAGGGGCGCGTCCAGCGTCTGGTGGATCGTCCGCGCCGGGTTCAGCGCGGAGTACGGGTCCTGGTGGATGAGCTGGATCCGGCGGAAGTGCGGCTGGCGGCTCTTGTGCCGGAGCGACGACATCGGGACGCCGTCGATGACGATCTCACCGGAGTCGTAGCTCTCCAGGCCGGCGAGGATGCGGCCCAGGGTGGTCTTGCCGCAGCCGGACTCGCCGATGAACGAGACCGCCCCGCCCTTCTCGATGGTGAAGTCGACGCCGCGCAGCGCCTTCACCTCGCGGCCGCCGAGCATTCCGCCCCGCTGCCGGAAGGTCTTGGTGATGCCCTTCCCCGTGATCACGCCTGCTCCTCCCCTGTCGTGGGCGTGTCCCCGACGCCCGCCGTGACGGTCTGCCGTTCCTTGGCCGGTTCTGTCACCGCCTCCGGTCCCATGTCCGCGGCGTGGCAGGCGACGATGCGCGGGCCCTGGGTGAGCACGGGCGGCTCCCCGGTCTCGCACACGTCCATGCGCACCGCGCACCGCTCACGGAAGACGCACCCGTCGGCCGGGATCGTGCCCAGCGTCGGGGGGCGGCCGGGCAGCGCCCTGGCCTCGTCGATGTCGCCGACCAGGCGCGGGATGGCCTGCAGCAGGCCCCGGGTGTACGGGTGACGGGGGTTGCCCAGCACCTCCTTCGTCGGGCCCTGCTCGACCACGCGACCGCCGTACATCACGGCGAGCCGGTCGGCGACCTCGGCGACGACGCCGAGGTCGTGCGTGATGACGAGCGTGGTGAGCCCGCGCTCCTCGTGCACCTCGCGGATGATCCGCAGGATCGTGGCCTGGGTGATCATGTCGAGCGCGGTCGTGGGCTCGTCGAGGACGACGAGGTGGGCGTTGAGCACCAGCGCCAGCATGATGCCGACCCGCTGGCGCATGCCCCCGGACAGCTCGTGCTGGTGGGAGTCGAGAACGCGCGCCCCGTCCATGCCCATCCGGTCGAGCAGGCTTCTCGCCTCCTTGACCAGGCCGGGAAGGTCCTCGACGTCGTGCGAGCGGCCCAGGTCGAGCAGCTGCTTGCCGACGGTCTTCAGCGGGTTCAGGGAGCTCTGCGCCGCCTGGAAGACGTACCCGACGTGCCGCCCGCGGGCGCGCCGCAGGTCGTCGCCGCCGAGCGCGACGACGTCGCCGAGCCCGTCGATCTCCACGCTGCCCGCGCTGATCCTGCCGGGCGGCTGCACGGCGTTGAGCAGCGACAGCGCCAGGGTGGACTTGCCGGAGCCGGACTCGCCGACCACTCCGGTGATCGTCCCGGGCACGAGCTCCAGATCGATGCCGCGGACGGCGGGCAGCTCGCCCGCCGGGGTGCGGTAGACGACGGACAGGTCACTGATGCGGACGCCCGGCGCCCTCTTGTCAGAAGTCACGGACACCGGTCACTCCTCACGCAGACGGGGGTTGAAGATCTCGTCCATGGCGTCGACGACGAGCACGATGCCCAAAGTGAGCAGCAGGATCGCCAGCAGCGGCGCCAGAAGGTACGGCAGGGCGGCGGTCGTGGTCAGCGCGCCGCCCCCGAACACGGCGAGGTTGAGCATCACGCCCCAGTTGTTGGCCTCGAACGGCAGGACGCCGAGGAAGAAGAGGCCCACCTGCGCGTAGACGGCTCCGGTCACCGCGATGAGCATGTTCATCGCGATGTACGGGGCCATGCTCGGCAGCAGTTCCTTGCCGATGATGTGGGTCGTGGACAGGCCGAGTCCCCTGGCCGCCTCCACGAAGCCGCGCTCGCGCAGGGACAGGGTCTGCGCGCGTACGGCGCGGGCCACGCCGCCCCAGCCGAGCAGGCCGAGCACGAGGCCCATCTCGATGGCGCTGGTGAACTTCCAGATCGTGGACAGCACCAGCAGCAGCGGCAGGCCGGGGATCGTCAGCTTCATGTCAGTGATCCGCATGAGGACGCTGTCCCAGCGTCCGCGCCTGAACCCGGCGAACAGTCCGATGCCCGCGCCGAGCACGACCGTGATCACCGCGGTGACCAGGCCGGTCAGCAGGACGTACCGCGACCCGGTGACGACGAGGGCGAGCACGTCGGTGCCCTCGAAGTCCGTGCCGAACGGGTGCGCCCAGCTCGGCGCCGCGTAGAGCGCCGAGGTGTCGCGCGGCAGCCGCTCCGGATAGAGCATCGGCCCGAAGATTCCCATGAACGCGAACCCGGCCATGATGACCACGCCGACCATCCGGCTGGGCTTGCGCTTCATGACGCGCCAGACGCCGCGCCAGAAGTTGCGGCGCAGGGTCGCCGAGGCGGTACGCGCCTCGGGCATGATCGTGGTGGCGGTCATGCGGCCTCACCTCCGCTTCTGACCCGGGGGTCGATGACGGTGTACAGCAGGTCCGCCGCGATGTTCGCGATGATGATCGCCACCGTGATGAGCAGGAACGCGCCGCCCATCAGGGCGTAGTCGCGTCCGGTGATGCTGTCGATGAGCATCAGCCCGAGACCCGGATAGTTGAAGATCCGCTCGATGAAGATGGCACCGCCGAACAGCAGGCCCAGCGACAGCGCGAGGATCGTGAACAGCGGCAGGATCGCGTTGCGGGCGATGTACCTGAAGATGATCGAGCGCTTCATCCCGCGCAGCTCGGCGGCGAGGATGAAGTCGTCGCCGAGCACGGTGACGACGCTCGACTTCATGGCCAGGATCCAGCCGCCGTAGCTCGCCAGCGCGTACGTCACGACGGGCAGGGTGGCGTGCTGGACCAGCGAGCCGATGTAGCCGGCGTTGAATCCCGGCTCGAACATGATGTCGGCCGTTCCTCCCGCGGGGAGGATGGGGATCAGCGTGGTGAAGATCGCCCCCAGCAGGAGCGCCAGCACGTACTGCGGCACGCCGTGCAGCAGCGATCCGGAGATCGCGAGCAGGTCGCCGAGCTTGCCCTGGCGCTTGATGGCCGCGTAGACCCCCAGGATGATGCCGACCAGGAAGCTCAGCAGGGTCCCGGCGAGCACCGGGATCAGCGTCCACTTGGCCGCGGACATGAGCACCGTCGACACGCCCGTGCCGGGCACGGTCAGCGACTGGCCGAGGTCGAGCCGGGCCAGTCCCTTCATGTAGTCGAGGTACTGCTCCCACATGCTGCCCGTGGGCATGAACCCGTACAGGACGTTGACCGCCTGCTGGGCCGCCTCGGGCGACATGCCCTGCTCGACGAGCTTCTCGTACTTGGCCGCCATGGGGTCACCGGGAATGTTCCTGATGATCAGGAAGCTGATCGTGGTGACCACCAGGATCATGACGAGCCCGCGGGCCAGGTGGCCCGCGAGTCGTCGTGCGACAGCGATTACCCCGGAACGTCCCGGGACCCCGATGAGCGTCATGAACCTACTTCTTCTTGATCATTCCGAGCTGGATCCACACACCGGAGGTCTCCCGGAGCAGGTCGCTCTCGTTCTCCGGGAAGCCGGTGAACCGGTTCGTGTTGACGAACTGGGTGTTGACGTAGTCCCACAGCTGGATAACGGGCAGGTCCTGGTTGGCCGCCTTGGCGAGCTGGCTGACGATCTGCTTCTGCTCGGCCTCGGGCGCGGAGTTCAGCTTGCCGGTGAGCTCGCCGGGGTTGACCTTCCCGACACCCTCGACGTCGATGGTCTCGGGGCTGCCCATCCAGTTGCCGTCCTTGCCCGGGGCGGAGTGCTTGATCTTGCCGCCGAGGTTGGTCCAACCGTTCGAGGCGCCGTAGAGGCGCTGGTAGATGTTGTACGGCGCGGGGCCGAGGGCCACGAGCCAGAAGCCGACGTCGTACTTGCCCGCCGACAGCTCCTCAAGGTAGAGCGGGTAGTCGGCGGTGGTGAGCACCTCGGCGCTCACCCCGGCCTCGTTGAGCTGGCTGGTCACGGCCTTGGCCGCGGACACCCAGTCGGAGAACGGCGCGGGCACGTTGATCGTGAACTTCCACGGCTTCCCGTCGGGGAGCGTCCACTTTCCGCCGGTCTTCTTCAGGCCGGCTTCCTTGAACTCCTTCTCCGCCTTGGCGGTGTCGAGCTTGTACGGCTCGAGCTGGCTGAGTTCGCCGCCCAGCCACGCCTCCGCGGGCTTCTGGTGGATGCCCGTGGTGGTCAGCGCCGGAGTTCCGCCCTCGGGAGAGGCGATCTTGGTGACCTCGTCCCTGTTGACCAGGTAGGCGAGACCCCTGCGCACGTGGACGTTGTCGTAGGGCTTCTTCGACTGGTTGAAGGCCATCGCGACCGAGACGGGCGAGAAGCCCTTGATGACCGCGTTGCCAGGCGTCTGTCCGATCCGCTTCATCACGTCGGCGGGAACAGCGGTGAACGGCGCGTTATCGAGCTTACCCGAAATCAGGTAGTTCCAGATCTGCTCGTTACCGGTGTAGTTGAGCAGCTTGACCTGGTCGGGGCCGACGTTGGCCGCGTTGTAGAAGTTCTTGTTCTTGACGAGGAGCGCCTCGCCCGGGTTCATCCGCTCGAGCGTGAACGGCCCGGCGGAGACGTCCTTGGCCGGGGCGAAGGCGAGCACCTTCTCCGACAGGGCGGTGATTTCGGCGCGGGCCTTCTCGGCCTCGGCACCCTCACCGCGGGAGGCCTTGAGCTTGTCCCAGAAGTCGGCGGGGACCGCGTCCTTCCAGATGTGCGCCGGGACGACGAAGCTGTCCATTACGCCACGGACGAACGTGACGCTGGGGTTGCTCATGTCCTGCGAGATCTTGACCGTGTGGTCGTCGACGATCTCGACTTCGGAGGCCGCTCCCGCAGCGCCCGGCGTGATCGCGAAGGCGGTGCTGCCCTGCGTGTACGCGAGGGCGATGGAGAGCTTGACGTCCTCGGCGGTGACGGGCTTGCCGTCGGACCACTTGTTGTTCGGCTGCAGGTGCAGCGTGATCGAGGAGTTGTCGGGCGCGATGTCCCAGCTCGCGGCGATGCCGGGATAGAACTGGTTCGGGTCGGTCAGGTGGTTCTTCTTCCACCCGAGCTTCATCGCGTTGTACCCCTGGAACATGTTGCCCTTGGGGTTCCAGGGGTTGATCGGCCCGTTGACGTCGAGGCCGGGCTTCAGGCCGTCGATCGTGGTGTAGACGCCACCACCGGACGCCGACTTGCCACCCGTGCTGGTGCTGCTGCACGCCGTCGCGGTGACGGCGGCAAGGCTGAGCAACGACACTACCGCTGCTACACGCTTCATGGACCGCTCCGTGGGGGTCTTTATATCTGGGCTGGACAGGCGGAACTTTTTCCGGACTTTATGGTGAAGATGCGATGACGTCAATTATCTCCACAAGACGTGAAGCTTCTGTAACTTTCCTTCATCGAGTCACACGCGAAACTGATCGTCAGGGCCCTGAGGCCATGGTCAGGCGAGTGCCGAACGGAACGCCCCGGCGAGATCGAGCAGGTGATCGTCGTCTCCGGCGGTGAGCTGGAGGTCGAGAAGGATCTCGTCCGCGCCCGCCTCGGCCGGGTAGCCCGCGATCACCCGGCCACCGCCCAGCCGGTCGATCGTGGAGAGCGAACCGGCCAGGAGCGCGGGCGGCGTTCTCGCCGTCGATCGCGACCAACCGTGCGCGGCACCCCCGGGGACGGCCGGGACCGGCTGGACGGAAGATGTCTCCCCGGCCCGCCCGCACGGCGAAACGTCCAGCGTCGATTGCGAACTCCGGACGGATCGGCACCATGCGGAGTCATGGACGACAGAAATCTCAACGACCGCAAGTTCGTCATGGTCAGCTCCACCGCGAGCGCGGTCGACCCGGACGGGCCGACCGAGTTCGTCTACAAGGAGGAGGACGGCATCATCTGGGGCGACTACGTCGGTGACACGGTGGTGCACGGGCACTTCGTCGGCACCAGGGAGGCCGACCGCATCGAGCTGACCTACATCCACCAGCTCAAGAGCGGCGGCCGCGCCGGTGGACGGAGCGCCAGCCGGATCGAGACGCTGCCCGACGGGCGGCTGCACCTGATCGAGGAGTTCCAGTTCGAGGGCGACGACACCAAGCACGTCAGCGTCTGCGCCGAGGTGTCCTGAGGCCGGGCGGGCGCCTCAGCCCTTGCTGTCCCTCTGGAGGCCCGCCCGCCCCTCGGAGACCCCTTCGAACCGCATCTTGCCCAGCGGCACCCCGTCACCGGACGCCTCGGGGGCGGGCCGCCGCGTGGCGGGCCTCCTGTCGGTCGGCAGGATGTACGGCCGCCTGATCACCTCGTCGAGGATGAAGACGGTTTCGGTGGCCTTCACCGCCGGGATGTTCGCGAGCCGCTCGGTGACCAGGGTGTGCACGGCGGCCACGTCGGTCATCCGTACCTGGATCATGGCGTCGTGCTGGCCGGTGGTGATCGCGCAGTACTCCACCTCGGGAATCTGGGCGAGTTGGGCGCGGAACTGGCGCCACATCTGCTGCCGCACGGTGACGAAGATCAGCGCGGTGATGCCCAGCCCCGCGCGGACGTGGTCGATCTCGGCGGTGAACCCCTTGATCGCGCCGTCGGCGCGCAGGGCCTCGAACCGGGTGTAGGCGTTCGCGCGGGAGATGCCGACGCGCTCGGCGAGCGCGGCCACGGAGATCCGGCCGTTCTCCCTGAGCACCTCAAGGATCTTGAAATGTATCGCGTCCAGCTCCAGACCGATGCCGATCCGTCCAGGAGGAGTACCCCCACGCGTCGGGTAGCTTGACGTTTCGGTCACTGCAGTTCCCCCCTCATCAGATTCGTCTCAGCTTCGCGGCACGCGCTGGACTTTCTGCCTGACACTCCTGGACCATCAGCGACTAAACGTCTCACATGGCACATTTTCGGAGGATACAGATATGGCGCTCCGTTCGCGGCGCCGGCAGGCGACGACCGCACTGCTGCCGGTCCTGCTCACCGGTGCTCTCGCCCTCGCCGCGTGCTCCAGCGGCGGCTCGTCCGGCACGACGGCGCAGAGCGGCGCGAGCAAGACGCTCGTGATCGACACATCCTTCGATCTCAAGACCGCCGACCCGGGCCGGACCTACGAGCCGACCGGCCTGATCGTGGGCAAGGCGACCTACGACACGCTCCTCACCTTCGAGGGCGCCGACGTCACCAAGCCGGTCCCGGCCCTCGCCGAGTCGTACGAGCTCTCGTCCGACGGCACGACGCTCACGCTCAAGCTGCGTCAGGGCGCGACGTTCGCCGACGGCTCCCCCGTCACCGCGGACGACGTGCTCTTTTCGCTGACCCGCGTGCGCGACATGAAGGGCACCCCGTCCTTCCTGCTCGACGGTGTCGACGTGGCCAAGACGGACGACTCGACGATCACGCTGACGTCGAAGACCCCCAACCCGGCGCTGCCGTACATCCTGCCGAACCCGGCCCTGGGCATCCTCAACTCGAAGGTGGCCAAGGAGCACGGCGCGACCGCGGACCCGAACGACAAGGCCGAGCAGTACCTCAACTCCGCCTCCGCCGGCTCCGGGCCGTACACGATCGAGTCGTTCAACGTGAGCAGCCAGGTCGTGCTCAAGGCGAACGCCAAGTACTGGGGCGCCAAGAAGCCGACCTACGACAAGGTCGTCATCCGCAACGTCGAGTCCGCCACGCAGAAGCTCAACGTGCAGCGCGGCGACAGCCAGGTCGCGCTGAACCTCTCGGGCGACCAGGTGACCGGCATGACGGGCGGCCTGCAGGTCAAGCGGACCACCTCGGCGTACGTGTTCTTCCTGCTCGCCAACCAGGACACCGGCGTCAGCAAGGTCACCTCCAACCCCAAGTTCGTCGAGGCGCTGCGCAAGGGCATCGACTACGCGGGCCTGCTGGAGCTGGCCGGTGAGGGCTCGACGCAGGCCGCGGGCATCATCCCGTCGATGTTCCTCGGCGCGCTCCCCGCGGACCAGGCGACCACGCGCGACGTCGAGGGCGCGAAGGCGGCCCTGGCCGAGAGCGGCGTGACCGACCCCACGGTCAAGCTGGAGTACCCCAGCGAGCTGACCGTGAACGGCCTGTCCTTCCAGCCGCTGGCCGAGCGGATCCAGGCCAACCTCAAGGAGGTCGGCATCACCGTGGAGATCACGCCCGCGCCGGTCACCACGGCCCTGGACAACTACCGCAACGGCAAGGAGGAGCTCGGCCTCTGGTACTGGGGCCCGGACTTCCCCGACCCCAGCAACTACCTGTCGTTCCTGCCCGGCAAGCTGGTCGGCCTGCGCGCCGGCTGGAAGGCGGGATCCGACAAGGAGCTGGAGTCCGCGGGCGACAAGGCGGCCGCCGCGGTGACCGACGACGCCCGGAAGCAGGCGTACACCGACGTGCAGACGAAGCTGAACGCCTCCGGGCCGTTCATCCCGCTGATCCAGCCGGGCCAGAACATCGTGACGGCCGGATCGGTCACGGGCCTGGAGTACCACCCGGTGTGGACGATCAATGTCGCCGACCTCGGCGCCAAGTAAGGACCAGGACGGCGGCGCGGCCCTTCCCAGCCAGAAGAGGCGGGGCCGCGCCGCCGGTCGGCGTCCGTTCGTCCGGTTCCTGATCCGCAGGATCGTCACGGCGCTGCTGCTCGCCCTGGGCATCACGCTCGTCACGTTCATCCTGACGAACCTGGTCCCCGGCGACCCCGCCGCCGCCAACCTGGGTCAGCGCGCCATCGGCGACCCGGCGATCGTGGCGCAGTGGCGCGCGGACCATGGACTGGACAAGCCGCTCCCCCAGCAGTACCTGCTCCACCTCTCCGGGGTGCTTCAGGGGGACTTCGGCCAGAGCCAGCAGAGCCACCGCCCCGTGGCCGACGACCTCGCCGAGTTCGTGCCCGCGACGCTGGAGCTGGCGGGCGCGGCCATCCTGATCTCGCTGGTCCTGGGAGTCGCGTTCGGCGTCGTCGCCGCGCTGCGCCGTGACCGGCTGTCGGACCACATCCTGCGTGTGACCAGCCTGTTCGGCATCTCGGTGCCGACGTTCTGGCTGGCGCTCGTGGCGTTCTACGTCTTCTTCTACCGGCTGCAGATCACCCCGGGCAGCGGCAGGATCGACCCCGGCATGACGGCGCCGCCGCACGTCACCGGCCTCTACACGATCGACGCGGCGCTGTCCGGGCAGTGGGACGTGTTCGCCTCGGCGGCCGCCCACCTGATCACCCCGGCGCTGGTCCTCGCGCTCTACACGATCGGCCTGCTCACCCGGTTCACCCGTTCCGCGGTGCTGGAGGTGCTCGGCCAGGACTACGTGCGCGCGGCCCGCGCGAAGGGCCTGCCCGCCCGGGTCATCCTGTTCAGGTACGTCCTGCGGTCGGCGCTGGTCCCCGTGATCACGGTCGCCGGTCTCGCCTTCGGCAGCCTGCTGTCCGGCACCGTGCTCGTCGAGGCGATCTTCGCCTGGCCGGGGATCGGCCAGTACGCCTACAAGAGCGCGACCTCCCTCGACCTGCCCGCCGTGATGGGCGTCGGCCTGGTCGTGGGCGTGGTCTACCTCGTCATCAACCTGATCGTGGACGTTCTGTACGGCGTCATCGACCCCAGAGTGAGAATCTCGTGATCCGACGGCTGACAGAGGGCCGGCAAGGGGGCCGGCGAGAGGGCCGGCGAGGGGGGCTGACGCGGCGGCTCCCCGAGGCGTGGCGGCAGCCGCTGGCGATCGTCGGCGGCGTGGTCGCGTTCGCCTGGATCGTGATCGCGCTGGCCGCGCCGCTGGTGGCGCCGCACGACCCGCTCGCCCAGGAGCTCCCCCGGCTGGCCCCTCCCGGGCCCGGCCACTGGTTCGGCACCGACCAGCTCGGGCGCGACATCCTGAGCCGCGTGCTGTACGGCGCCCGCGTGTCGATCCCGCTGACGCTGCTGCTGGTGGCGCTCTCGGTGCTGATCGGGGGCCTGCTCGGCGCCTGCGCCGGATATTTCGGCAGATGGGTTGACGAGACGATCATGCGGCTGGCGGATCTCGTGTTCGCCTTCCCCACGATCATCCTCGCCATGGTGGTGGCCGCCGCCCTCGGCGCGAGCCTCGGCAACGCGGTGCTCGCCGTACTCGTCGTCGCCTGGCCGGCCTACGCCCGCGTGACGCGCGGCCTGGTGCTCGGCATCCGCGAGCGCGAGTTCGTGATGAGCGGGCGGCTTCTCGGCTTCTCGGCCTGGCGCTCGCTCCGCGTGGACGTGCTGCCCAACGTCACCGGCCCCGTCCTGGTGCTGGCGACGCTCGACATCGGCACCGCGCTGCTGCTGCTGTCCGGCCTGTCCTTCCTCGGCCTCGGCGCCAAGCCGCCGTCCCCCGAGTGGGGCGCGATGGTCGCCTCCGGCGTGGACGTCTTCGACAGCTGGTGGGTCGCGACCTTCCCCGGTCTCGCCATCCTGACGGTGGTGCTCGCGTTCAACTTCCTCGGCGACACGCTGCGCGACGCGCTCGACCCCCGGACCGCCCGCGCCATCAAGGAGCGTGCAATTTGACGGAGCGACAGACTGCGCGAAGCCAGGAGACCGCCGGGAACGGCATCCTCACCATCTCCGACCTCACCGTGGCGATCCACGGCAAGGAGATCCTGCGCGGGGTGGACCTCACCCTGGAGCAGGGGCGGGTGCACGGTCTGGCCGGGGAGAGCGGCTCCGGCAAGACCATGACCGGCCTCGCCGTACTCGGCCTGCTGCCCCACGGAGCCCGTACGCGGGGCCGGATCGAGCTGGCCGGCCGCGACCTGCTGTCCCTCGCCCCCAAGCGGCTCAACGCCGTACGCGGGGCCGAGGTCGCCATGGTCTTTCAGGACCCGGCGACCAGCCTGCACCCCATGCTGACGGTGGGACGGCAGCTCACCGAGCACATGCGCCACCACCTGCGCCTCGGCCGAGCCGAGGCGCGCGACCGGGCGATCGACCTCATGCGCAAGGTGCGGATCCCCGGGCCCGAGGAGGCGATCGACCGCTACCCGCACCAGTTCTCCGGCGGCATGCGCCAGCGCATCGCGATCGCGGTCGCGCTGGCCTGCTCGCCGAAGGTCCTCATCGCGGACGAGCCGACGACGGCGCTCGACGTGACCGTCCAGGCGGGCATCCTGCGGCTGCTGCGCGGCCTCTGCGACGACCTCGGCCTGGCCGTGCTGCTCGTCACCCACGACCTCGGCGTGATGTCGGCGGTGGCCGACGAGGTGAGCGTGATGAAGGACGGCCTGGTCGTGGAGACGGGACCGCGCGGCGAGGTGCTGCGCGAGCCGCGCCACGCCTACACCCGCGCGCTGCTCGACGCCCTGCCGGAGAACGCGCGGGCCGCCGAGGACGCTGGTACCGAGTCCTCCGAAGTGGAGCCGGCATGACACTGCTGACCGTGGACGACCTCGTCGTCGAGCACCGGACGCCCGGCCGCCCCGTGGTGCGCGCCGTGGCCGGGGCCAGCCTGAGCGTCGCCGCCGGAGAGGTCGTCGGCCTCGTCGGCGAGTCGGGGTGCGGCAAGTCGACGCTGGCCCGCGCGGTGTGCGGGATCGGCCGCCCGGCCTCGGGGACCATCGCGTTCGAGGGGCGCCCGGTGAAGCCGCTGGGGCTGCGCCGCAGGGACCGTGCCCTGACCGGCGTCCAGATGGTCTTCCAGGACCCGTACGCGTCGTTGAACCCGCGCCGGCGGGTGGGCGACCAGATCGCCGACGGGCTGCGCGCCGCCGCCGACACCTCGACCACGCCCGCCGACCTGCTCGACCGGGTCGGGCTGCCGCGCGAGTTCGCGACCAGGTACCCGCACGAGTTCTCCGGCGGACAGCGCCAGCGCATCGCGATCGCCAGGGCCCTGGCCGCCAGGCCGTCCCTGCTGATCGGCGACGAGCCGATCTCGGCGCTCGACGCCTCGGCGCAGGCGCAGGTGGCCCGTCTGATGCGGGACCTCGCGGTCGAGTCGGGCGCGGGCCTGCTCTTCATCAGCCACGACCTGTCCGTGGTGCGGCTGATCGCCGACCGGATCGCGGTGATGTACCTGGGGAAGATCGTGGAGGTGGGCCGAACCGCCGAGGTCTGGGCCGATCCCCGGCACCCGTACACGCGGGCGCTGCTCGGCGCGATCCCGGCGCCGGACGGGGCGGGCGTGCTCCCGGCCGAGCTGCCAGGGGACGTTCCCGACCCCGCGGCGCCGCCCCCGGGCTGCCGGTTCCACCCTCGCTGCCCGAAGGTGATGGACGTGTGCAGGGAGCGCGAGCCCGAGTTCGGGCCGGTCGCCTGCTGGCTGCACGAGCCCGCCTGACCGGTTTCCCCGGTCAGGCGGTGCCTGATGACCAAAGTCCCGGCGGCGCGGGGGCCGTCGGCACTGTTCTCCGGCGCGGATGCGGCGAAGTCTGGCCCTGTGCGAGATCCGTCTATCCCAAGGAGGCCCCCGATGCTCTCGCCCCTGGCGTCCGATCTCGGCGTTCAGTACCTGCTGGTGGCGGCCGAGCAGGCTCCCTCCGTGCTCAACACCCAGCCGTGGCGCCTCCGAACCGTCGGCGACGACGTGGCCGAGCTGCTGTGCGATCCGAGCCGCCGGTTGCGCGTCAGCGACCCCCGGGGCCGGTCGATGCACGTCAGCTGCGGCGCGGCCCTGTTCAACCTCAGGCTGGCGATCAGGATCGGCGGATACCGCCCCGCCGTCTCCCTGCTGCCCGACCCGGACGCCCCTGAGCTGCTCGCCTCGATCAGGATGACCGAGTCGACGCCGGCCAACGCGACCGAGCGGTCCCTCTACTCGGCGATCAGGGTGCGGCGGACCAACCGCGAGCCGTTCGACGACCGCCTGATCCCGCCGTCGGTCCTGGCGGGCCTGCGCATCGCCGCCAGCCGCGAGGGCGCCAATCTGGTCCCCCTCGACGCCGAGGCGGCGGGCGAGCTCCTCGAACAGGTCGCCATGGCGAGCGACGAGATGTCCGGCGACCGCGGATACCTCGCCGAGCTCGCGGCGTGGACGGCGGGCCGTGCGCTGTTCGACGGCGTCCCGCGGCACGTCCACGGACCGCGGGCGGACCGCGATCCCGCACCCGTCCGTGACTTCGGGCTGGGCCATCGGAACCCGAACCGGCGGGTCGTCCGCTTCGAGTCACGCCCCCAGCTCGCCGTGCTCACCACCCGGGGAGACCGGCCGGTGGACTGGCTGCACGCCGGCCAGGCGCTCCAGCGGGTGCTGCTCATGGCGACCTGCCACGGCATCTCCGCCTCGTTCCTCAACCAGCCGCTCGATTTGCGCGACATGCGCCGCCGTACGGACCCGAGGCACGCCAGGGGCCACGCCCAGATGATCATCAGGATGGGATACGGCCCGGTCGTGCCGCGCGCTCCGCGCCGCCCGGCCGGCGAGTTGCTGCTGGAGGACTCCGCGCGCAAGGAGCGGCTGATGCCGCTGCTTCGCCTCTAGTTGAAGATCGTGTTCCGACCGCGATCGTCGGCGGTCAGGTGGAGTCGCGCTCGACCAGGGCATGGCTCCACAGGGCGAGGCGGCGCCGCCCGGCGGCGCCGCCCCTGACGATCTCGTCCAGGGTCTGGGCGAGCATGACCGGACCGGTCGTGACATCAAGGCGGACGGTGGTGAGCCGGGGCCGCAGCAGGTTCGCCAACGGCAGGTCGTCGCACCCCACGACCGCCACGTCGCCGGGCACGGAGAACCCGTTGTCGGCGAGCACGGCCATCAGCAACATGGCGTATTCGTCGTTGTAGGCGAACACGCCGTGCTTGGTCCGCGCGTGTCCGGTGGTGTCCGCGGCCCGCCACACGTCCAGCCGTGCGGCGGTCGCGGCCTCGGAGAAGGCCAGGTCCACTTGGGTGTACGGCACGCCGCGGGCGGCGGCCACCCGCCGCACGCCCGCCGCCCGGAGCAGGCCCATGTCGCGCAGGCCGTCCTCGGCCGGGACGATCGCGGTGAGGGTGCGGCTGCCACGCGCGAGGAGGTGTTCGGCGGCCGTCGCCCCGATCCCCTCGTGGTCCAGGGTCATGGTGGAGACGATCTCGGAGGACCAGCCCACGACGCCGATGCCGATCACCGCCTTGATCCCCGCCGAGTGCAGTACGTCCACGGACTGCCGGGTCAGCCGCCCGGCCGGGGCGAGGACCGCGACCGGGCGAAGCTCGGCCCAGGCGCGGGCGGCGGCCACGCCTTTCAGGCGGCGCGCGCCGTACTGGATCATGGTGTATCCGAGCCGGCTGAGCTCGCGGTCCAACTCCTCCATCAGGCCGACGGCGAGCGGGCCGTACGGGACGTCGACCAGCGGCACCAGCACCAGCCCGCTGTGCCCGGTCCGCAGCGTCCGCGCCCCGGCGTGCGGCACGTACCCGAGCCTGTCGACGGCCTCAAGGACCCGCGCCCGCGTCTCGTCGCTGATCCGCACACCCTGGCGGTCGTTGAGGACGTACGACACGGTCGCCTGAGAGACCCCTGCCTCGCGGGCGACGTCGAGACTGGTGGGCGGCTTAGCGGACATCACGTCCATTCTGGATCATCGCGAGTTGATAAAGACCAGAACCTCGCTCTTGTCACCTTCTGGGGGCGATGCTATCAACTGCTTATACGTATAAACGGCGCGTCGCCGCCGGGGTGACCTGCAGGGGCGTCCCCCCTTGCCGGCACACGCTCCGTAATGTCGATCACATCTGTGAGGTGGTCCGATGCTGCACACCCGCGAATGGGGCTCCGGTGACCGGGTCGCCGTGCTGATCCACGGCATCATGGCCGACTCCCGCTGCTGGTGGCGGGTCGGGCCGGCGCTGGCCGAGCACGGTTACCGGGTCATCGCGGTGGACCTGCCCGGCCACGGTGACAGCCCCCGCGCCGGTGACTACACCCCCGAGCTGTACGCGTCGAGCGTGCTGGAGTCGGTCCCGGCCGCCCCCGACCTGGCCATCGGCCATTCACTCGGCGGCCTCACCCTGTCGGTCGCGGTCGAGCGGCTCATGCCGGGTAAGGCGATCTACTCCGATCCGGCGTTCCGCCTCCCCAAGGTCGACGGCGTGGACCTCGGCGCGATGATGGCCGCGGCCAAGGACCAGACCGTGGAGATGGTGCGGCAGGTCCATCCCGGCTGGTCCGCCGAGGAATGCGCACTCGAGGTCGAGATGCTGGCCAAATGGGACCCGGCGACCGCGCTGGCGCTGGACTCGTTCGCCGGCCCGGACTTCACCCCGGAGCCGGTGGTGCCGTCACTGGTCCAGCTGGCCGATCCGAGCGATCTGGTCTCCCGGGAATTCGCCGACGCCCTCGCCTCCAAGGGCTTCGAGGTGCGCGTGGTGAAGGGCGCCGAGCACACGATCCATCGTCACCTGTTCGACGACTTCATGGCCGGCCTCGAGGGCTGGATCTAGGGCATGTACGGAGGTGAGATCAGGGAGTCGCCCGCGCGCCTTTACAACGTAGATTCCTACGGTGGATCGGTCAGCCCTGGTGGACGACGGCGACGGGGCAGAGCGCGTCGTGGAGCACGGCCTGGGTGACCAGGCCGAGCGAGACGCCCGCAGGTTCGCGGTGCGCGCGGTTGCCGACGACGAGGAGCGCGGCGCCCTCACTCGCGGCGAGCAGGGCCTCCTCCGCAGGCCGTTCCGCGAAGGAGGTGGAGACCTCCACCTGCGGATACTTCTCGCACCACGGCGCCACGATCCGCTGGAAGCGGGCCGCGGCCTCACGGGGCGACTCGTCCCCGTCCCTCCACGCGTGCACCGCCAGGAGCCCGCTGCGGCGCAGGGTCGCCTCCTCCAGGGCGAAGGCCAGCGCCTTCCCGTTCCGCGGGGAGTCCTCCACCCCGACGACGATCCGGCCGGAGGCGGAGCTCGGCCCGCTGACCAGAATCACCGGGCAGGGCGCGTGCCCGGCTACCTGGACGGCGGTCGAGCCGACCTTGAGCCGCTCGAAGCCGCCCATCCCGCGCGTGCCCAGGACGATCAACTCCTCCGCCGCCGCTTCGGTGAGCAGGACCGACGCCGGGGAGCCGTTCTCCAGCCGGGACCTGACCTCCAGCCTCGGCGCCAGCGTGCTCGCCAAAGTGACGCCCTTGCCGATGACGAACTCCGCCGAGTGCCGTACGGTCTCGATCACCGACGGGTCGCTGGGAGGCACGGCGAACGGCCACTGCC
Organism: Microtetraspora sp. AC03309; assembly: GCF_020826795.1. Lineage (NCBI taxonomy): Bacteria > Bacillati > Actinomycetota > Actinomycetes > Streptosporangiales > Streptosporangiaceae > Microtetraspora > Microtetraspora sp. AC03309. The sequence goes on from NZ_JADDIL010000037.1 coordinate 37,974, forward strand.
AGGCGTGGGTCACCACCAGAGGCGCGTACCTCAACTGCGCCTCCCGCACCGCCAGCCGCAGGGCCGTCTCGCTGCACGCCGATCCGTCGTATCCGGCCACCACGGGCCGCTGGGAGTAATCGGCTCGCATCGCCGCCGCCTCCTCGCCGTCGGTTCCCTCAGATCCCGGGCGTCAGGTCGCGTCCTGGGCGGTCCTCTGCCCCCGGACGGGCCGGTCACGCGTCGAGAGCCCATCCCACCGGCTCGGCCAGCCCGCTCATCCGGTACGGCGCAGGAGCGCCAACCGGACCATCCTGGACAGATCCTGCGCGGTGACCATGCCCACGACGCGTCCTCCCTCGGTGACGAGGGCGGCCATCGGGCCGATGGCCGGACGTTCGAGCAGTTTGGCGGCCTCCTCGTCGGGGCCGAGGATCCGCTCCGGCGGCACCGGTCTGGCGAGGCGGTCCAGGCGGGTGGTGGCGCGCTGCGCGGGCGGAACGGCGGCCAGGGTCTCCAGGGTCACGTATCCGACGGGGGCGCCGTCGAAGGCGACCACGGGAAACACGGACTGGTGCGAGCGGGAGGCCACGCCGGAGACGAACTCCTCCACCTCCAGCCAGGCGGGGGCGGCGTCGGGCAACGGGGTCATCACGTCCCTGATCCGCACTCCCCCGAGCCCCTCGCGGGCGGACCTCGCGGCCATCTCGGTGCCCGCGGCCCCGGCGAGGAACCATCCGATGATCATGAGCCAGAGGCCGCCCGCCCATGACGTGAAGAGGACCTCGGCGACGCCCAGGGCGATCAGCAGCAGCCCGAGTCCCTGCCCGGCGCGCGCGGCGGCCCGGTCGGCGCTCACGCGGTCGCCCCTGCGCCACCACAGCACGGCGTGCAGGACCCGGCCGCCGTCGAGCGGCGCGCCGGGGAGCATGTTGAAGACGCCGAGCAGGAGGTTCATCAGGGACAGCCACATTAGGGCGGACAGGACCACGCGGGGTCCGGGCATGAACGCGGCCATGAGGAAGGCGAGGCCCGCGACGGCCAGGCTGGTCAGTGGGCCGACCACCGAGATCTCCAGCTCGCCCCGCGGTGTCCGTGCCTCGCCTTCCATCTGGGTGATGCCGCCGAAGAGCCACAGCGTGATCGACTTGACCGGGACGCCGCGCCACCGGGCGACCAGCGCGTGCGCCAGCTCGTGGGCCAGGAGCGACGCGAGGAACAGGACCGAGGTCACCACCGCGAGCGTCCAGTAGAGCCCGGGCGCCTGTCCCGGGGCCGCGCCGGGCAGTACGGCGCCACCGAGACTGGCCGCGATGAGTGCGGCGATCACCAGCACCGACCAGTGGGCGCCCACCGGGATGCCGGCGACCCGCCCGAGGCGCAGACTCTGCTTCATATGTCCACCATCCGCCCGAAGGGCCCATCCCGTCAGGGACATTCCGCCCCTTTTTGGGAGGACCTTCGACTGCCCGGTGCAGCGCGGTTGTAACCGATCAGCTCCCCGAGGCGCGCTCCATGAGCCTGGCGGTGGCGACGAGGCGCACGCAGACGGCCAGGCCCTCGATGGCGAGTTCGAGCTCCTCCAGGTCCGGATACGTGGGCGCGATACGGATGGTCCGGTCCAGCGGGTCGTCTCCGTACGGGTGCGTGGCGCCGGCGGGGGTCAGCGCGATGCCGGCCTCGGCCGCCTTGCGCACCACCTCGCGGGCGCAGCCCTCGGGTACGTCGAGGCTGATGAAGTAGCCGCCGGCCGGGTCGGACCAGGAGGCGAGACCGGTGCCGCCCAGCTCCTTGTCCAGGATGCGGATCACCGCGTCGAACTTCGGCCGGATCAGGTCGCGGTGGCGGCGCATGTGCGCGGCGAGGCCCTCGGCGTCCTTGAGGAACCGGACGTGGCGGAGCTGGTTGATCTTGTCGGGGCCGATGGTCTGCTTGGCCGCGTTGCCGATCAGCCAGGCGACGTTCGCGGGCGAGGAGCCGAAGAAGGCCACTCCGGCACCGGCCAGGGTGATCTTCGAGGTGGAGCCGAAGACGAAGACGCGGTCCGGGTTGCCGTTCTCCGCGCACAGCTCCAGGATGTCGGCGATCTCCACGGGGCTGTCCGCGAGGTGGTGAACGGCGTACGCGTTGTCCCAGAAGACGCGGAAGTCGGGGGCCGCGGTCGGCATGGCCGCCAGGCGACGCACGGTCTCGTCGCTGTAGCAGACGCCGTCGGGGTTGCTGTACTTCGGCACGCACCAGATGCCCTTGACCTGCGCGTCCTCGCGCACCAGGCGCTCGACGACGTCCATGTCGGGGCCTTCTGGCGTCATCGGCACGGGGATCAGCTCGATGCCGAAGCGCTCGCACAGGGCGAAGTGCCGGTCGTACCCGGGAACCGGGCACAGGAAGGCGACCCGCGGCTCGTCCACCCAGCGGCGCTCCGCGCCGGGGAGCCGGCTGAGCAACGCCTGGACGACGGTGTCGTGCATCATCGCGAGGCTGGAGTTGCCGCCCACCACGAGCTGGGCGGCGGGCACCTGCAGGGGTCCGCTGAAGATCTCCCTGAGCTCCGGCAGGCCCTGGAGTCCACCGTAGTTGCGGCAGTCGGTGCCGTCCGCGGCCGTGTGGTCACCCTCGCCGGGCAGCGCGAGGAGGGCCTCGGACAGGTCGAGCTGCCGGGCGGCGGGCTTGCCCCTGGTGAGGTCGAGGGACAGGCCACGCGCCACGAGGGCGGCGTGGTCGTGGACGGCGCGGTCGTGCTCGGCGACGAGCCGGTCGCGGTCGCCGAGGTTCGATGAGGTCACGGGTCTTCCTTAGGAATCGGTCATGGCGGGGAAAGCGCGGCGATTCCGAGGATAGAAGGCGACCACGCCCGTCCCCCGACCCCCCTGGGATCGGCGCCTCGGTCAGGCCATCTCGAACCAGACCTGGTTGCGGCCCGCCTCCCGGATCATCCCCCATCGCGCCGCGAGCGCGTCGAGCAGCGGCAGGCCCCGCCCGCCGGTGCCGTTCGGTACGGCGTGGCCCGCGCACGGCGGATCGGCCGAGCCCTCGTCCTGCACGCAGACGCGTACCCCCGCGTCCGTGCGGGACACCGTCAGCGTGAACGACCCGCCCTCACCCGACCGCGAGTGGACCACCGCGTTGGTGGCGATCTCGCTGGTCAGCAGGACGCAATCGTCGTGCAGCGGGTGGTCCTTCCCCAGGGCGGCGGACACGAGCCTGCGTGCCCGCACCACCTGCTCCCGTCCCCCGGCGAGCCGGGCCACCCGATCCCCCGTGACGTTCATCAACGACCTCCGCTCTCTGCGCCCCCTACAGAGATGACGCGTGACGATCTACCTGAGATGTCACGAGAAAGTAGGAGACTTCGCCTTGGCCGGGATCAGCGCCGCCCGGTAGCGCCCCGGCGTGATCCCGAAGCAGCGCACGAACCAGCGGGTGAGGTGGCTCTGGTCGGCGAACCCGACCTCGGCGGCCGTCTCGGCGACCGTCCGTCCACCGGCGAGCAGCCGCCTGGCCTCCCGCATCCGCAGCTGACGCTGGTAGTCGCTGGGCGCCATGCCGTACGCCGACAGGAACGCGCGGTAGACGGCGAACCTGCTGCCCCCGGCCGCCGCGGCGAGTTCGGCCGCGCCGATGTCCGTACGGTAGGACTCGGCCAGGACCCGGCGGGCGCGTTCCGCGACGTCGCGCGAGCCCGTGAGCCGGGGCGGCGACCAGGTGACCCCGCCCGTCCGGCGCGCGGCGGACAGAACGGCCCGGGCCAGCGACTCCTCCCAGCGGAGCGGCTCCGCGCCGTCGAGGAGGGCACGGGCGGCCTGGCGCAGCGCGCGGGCGAGCACGGGATCGGACACCACCGGATCGCGGAACAGGGGCAGCCCCGCGGGGCGCCCGAACGCGTCGCCGAGCGTGTCGCGGATGAGACCGGGGCCGATGTGGATCATGCGGTAGGTGAACCCCGTGCCGCCGGAGGCGTGCCCGTCGTGCGGATCGTCGGGGTTGAACGCCATGACCATCCCTGCCGCGCTGGTGTAGCCCGCCCCTCGGCAGGTGAAGGACTGCGCGCCCTCGTCGGTCACGCCGAAGGAGTACGTCTCGTGGCTGTGGCGGTGGTAGACGTGCCGCTCGAAATGGGCGTGCATCGCCTCGACCGGGTGATCCGGCGATCGCCGGTACCGCGTCCACTCGCCTTGTGTCCGCTCCCTCTGCATCCGCTCCCCTTGAACCCGTCGAGTCGCCACACTCCATTGTGCGCGTCGCACCAGCGTTCAAGACCGCGGCCGCCGGACCCGGGCAGCATCGCCCCATGCGTTTCGACACCAAGATCGGCATCGCCGTACGCTCCGACCTCGCCGCGTGGCAGAAGCTCAACGTGACCGCCTTCCTCGCCGGCGGGATCGCGGTGGCCGCCGACGACATGACGGGCCTGCCGTACGAGGACGGGGAGGGGAACCGTTACCTGCCGCTGTTCCGCCAGCCGGTGCTGGTCTTCGCGGCGACCCAGGAGCAACTCGCCCAGGCGCACACGCGGGCGCTCTCCCGGGACGTCAGTACGGCCGTCTACACCGAGGAGATGTTCAAGACCGGCAACGACGACGACAACCGCGCGGCGGTCCGGGAGGCCGCCGAGCTGCGGCTCGTGGGGCTCGCCGTCCACGGCCGCAGGAACGACGTCGACAAGGTCCTCAAGGCCATGTCCCTGCACAACTGAGCCGCGCGCCGGGCCGCCCGGGACGGCGTCACGTCGCGTCCCGGCCCACGGCGTGGCACGATCTTCCGATCAGCCGCGGCCCCGGCTCCATCTCGGCGAGGCCGGTACGGGTGCGCGGCCGGGGCGAGGAGCCGCGATGATCACTGTCATGACCGGGGCGGGCATCTCCACCGAGTCCGGCATCCCCGACTATCGGGGGCCGAGCGGGTTGTGGCGGGCCGATCCCGACTATCAGCGACTCGTCACGCTCGACTACTACCTGGCCGACCCCGCGATCCGCGCCCGCTCCTGGCGGTTCCGGCGGGACAGCCCCGCCTGGACGGCCAAGCCCAATCCGGCGCACCTGGCGCTCGTGGAGCTGGAGCGGGCGGGGAGCCTGGATCGGCTCATCACGCAGAACGTCGACGGCCTGCACCAGAAGGCGGGCTCCTCCCCCGGACGGGTGCTGGAGCTGCACGGCAACATGTTCGGCGTCGTCTGCGTCGGCTGCGCCGCCCGATCCACCCTGCGCGAGGCTCTGGACCGGATCGACGCGGGCGAGCCGGACCCCGCCTGCCGGGAGTGCGGCGGGACGCTCAAGACCTCGACCGTGATGTTCGGCGAGTCGCTCGACCCGCACACCGTCACCGAGGCGATCGACGCGGCCGAGCGCAGTGCGGTGTTCGTCACGATCGGCACCTCGCTGCAGGTCCAGCCCGCCGCCTCGCTCGCCCGCATCGCGGTCGAGTCGGGCGCCCGTCTGGTCATCGTCAACGGCGAGCCCACGCCGTACGACGAGTTGGCCGCCGAGGTCGTACGCGACCCGATCGGCCAGGCCGTCCCCGGCCTGCTGGCCCGGCTGTCCGGGTGAGGTCGGCGACGACGCGGCTCAGGTGATGTCCAGCCACATCAGCAGGACGAGCCCGAGCAGGTGGCCCAGGACGATGAACACGATCAGGAAGATGAAGATGAACTTGGCGGGCCCATGTTCGAAATGCTTGCCCTTGCCGACCAGGGCCGGCCGCTGCGCCTGGCGCTCGGCGATCCGCTCTTCGAGGCTCTTCCGTCTCAAAGGGGCCACGACCTTACCTCCGGTCCGGTGACTCGTCCCGCGTGCGGGAGGAGGGCTCACGACGTCACGATTAATTGGTGCACAAACCATTTGTATACTAACTTTTATAGCACGCCGATACGGAGGTGCATGTGAGTGACTTCGCCGACATTCCGGACCCGCTGTCCCTGGAGCGGCAGGTGTGCTTCGCCCTGTCCGTCGCCTCCCGGAACGTCATCGCGGTCTACCGGCCGCTCCTGGAACCCATGGGCCTGACCCACCCGCAGTACCTCGTCATGTTGGCCCTCTGGGAGCACGCGCCCCTGGCGGTGAAGGACCTCAGCCGGATGCTCCAGCTCGATCCCGGCACCCTCTCCCCCTTGCTCAAGCGCCTGGAGGCGGGCGGGCTCGTCCGCCGCGAGCGGGACACGAACGACGAGCGCGCGCTCGCGGTCGTCCTCACCGCGGCCGGCAAGGACCTGCGGGCCGAGGCGGAGAAGATCCCCCCGGCCATCGTGGCGCGGCTCGGCATGGGGCTGGACGAGCTCCAGCACCTGCACGAGTCGCTCATGCGGGTGATCGCCGCCGCCAACTCCGCCAACGGCCATGGAGCCGCATAGCCCCGCGTTCCATGTGCCGGGCCGGACGGCTGTGCTACGTTCATCGGCACGAGAAGCGCGTTCCGCCCGGCGGATCCGCCGGTTTCCGACCCCTTGAGGGAGGTGAGGTTGATGACCGTGATGACGGCTGCCACGCGCGGCTTCCGGTCCATCCTCACGTTCCCGGCCCTCGGCTGATCTCTTCCACATCGCCGGGGCCCTCATGACAAAGGGTTTCACACTGGTGTTCACCGATTCTTCTTCCGGCATCTGGACCACCCGCCCCGAGACCGATCAGGACGCCGCGGCGATCCGCGCGGTCACCCTCGGCGCCTTCCCCACCCCGTTGGAGGCCGACCTGGTCGAGGCGCTGCGCGCCGACGCCGCATGGCTGCCCGGCCTCTCCATCGTGGCCGAGGACACCGACGGCACCGTCGCGGGCTACTCGCTGCTCACCCGCTGCCACGTCCGCTCCGGTTCCGGCTCCCAGGTCCACGACACCCCGGCCCTCGCGCTGGGACCGTGCGCCGTGCTGCCCGCGTACCAGAGACGGGGCGTCGGCTCGGCCGCGATCCGCGCCGGTCTGGCGGCGGCCCGCGCCATGGGCGAGAACCTCGTCCTGGTGCTCGGCCACCCCGAGTACTATCCGCGCTTCGGGTTCACCCCGGCCTCGACGTACGGGATCCACCCGTCCTTCGACGTGCCCGACGAGGCGATGATGGCGCTGGTGTTCGACGGCACGCCGCCGGTGCCGAGCGGCACCATCGTGTACGCGGCGCCGTTCGGCGTCTAACCAGCCGGTTCACGTCGGCGCAGTCCCGTGACCGCCGCGCCCGGCGGTCACGGGGCGGTGCCGGCGACCTTCTCCCTGAACGCGCGCAGGGCGGCGGCGCCGACCGCCTTGTCCTGCGCGCCGTTCCCGCCGCTGACGCCGACCGCGCCGACCACCTGGCCCTCGTGGACGATCGGGAACCCGCCCACGAAGACGGCGAACCTCCCCGGGTGCATGTGGGCGATGCCGAACGCCTCGTTGCCGGGCAGGGCAGGGCCGTCCGGGGGCTCGTTGAACCTGTGGGTGTCCCGCTGGTGTCCCGCGGCGGTGAACGCCTTCGCGATGGCGATCTCGACGCCGGTGAGCCTGGCCCCGGTCATCCGGTGCAGGGCGATCGGATGAGCGCCGTCGTCGGCGACGCAGATGGTCTCCCTGACGCCGATCCGCCGGGCCTCCTCCTCGGCGGCCGTCAGCATGACCAGGGCGTCCTCAAGAGTCAACCGATAGACAAGGTGCACATTTCCTCCGGTGGTGGCACGACCGGACCCCGTGAACGCACGCCGAACGCGGCATCCCGCGCCCCCCGGAGTCGGCTGTCGCCCACTATCCCCGGCTATTGCTGAAAAGACGGCGAAAACCCAGACTGAGAAGAGCTCCTCCCGCCGTGGACGGCATCGGTCCCACCCGTCAGTCTCGGAGAGAGCCTGACCCCGGGCAACGTACAAACTGCCGAACCAGCGGGACGGGAATTGAGCACATGGCACATCCGCAGCAGCGCATCGACGGCACCGGCGACACTGGCGACACTGGCGACACTGGCGACACTGACCGCTACCACTGCATCGACGGCGACGGCGACGGACGCGTCCCGATCAGGGCGCTCCTGGCGGAACCGCCGCTGCGCGGGCGCCTGCTCGGCGGTGAGGCGGGGCTGGGCCGTACCGTCTCCTGGTGCCTGCCCCTGTCGGAGGTGCGACTCCCCGCCGTCGCGGACGGCGCCACGCTGCCCCGCGACCTCTCCGGCGTCGCCGTCCACCTGCCGACCACGGCGCTGGCCGGGGCGGAGGAACCGGGCCGGCTGGTGGCCGAGCTGGACCTGCGCGGCGCGGCGGCGCTGCTGGCCTGGCCGCCGCCGGAGGGTCCAGGTCCGCTCCCCGAGCTGGCCGGGGCCGCGAGGGCGGCGGACGAGGCGCGGCTCCCGCTGCTCCTCCTGTGCGTAGAGGCCGATTACCGCGTGGTGAGCAGGCTCGTGGGGCAGAAGGCGCTCGCCCAGACGTCCCACGTCCTGGAGTACAGCGCGCGGGTGCACCGAGCGCTGGCGGAGGTGCTCGCCCGCGGTTCGGGCATCCCCGCCATGGTGCGGGCCGTCGCGGGTCTCGCGCGCTGCCCGGTGATGGTGATGGACGCCGACGGGGAGACGCTCGCCTACGCCAGGTTCGGCTCGCCGGGTCCGGACCCCGGCGAGATCGGCGGCCTGCTGGCGGAGCGGCTGCCCGAGCTGCGGGTGCCACGCGACGGTTTCGAGACGGCCGTCGGCCTGATCGAGCTCGACCTGCGGCGGGAGAGCTCCTCCGAGGTGACGCACGTGATGATCGCGCCGATCGTGGTCGGCGGCGACCTGTACGGCCGGCTGGTCCTGATCGAGGCGTCCTGCCCGCCCGACGAGCACGATCTGGCCCAGCACCGGGTGATCGCCGAGCACGGTGCGACCCTGACGGGGTCGGAGATGCTGCGCCAGCGCTCGATCCGGGCGGCGGAGGAGCGGGCGAAGGGCGACTTCGTCGAGTCACTCGTCCACGGCAGGTTCGCCGACCCGCACGAGCTGGAGGCGCGGGCCCGCCATCACGGTTTCGACGTCGCGGGCCGGTTCGCCGTACTCGCGGTCACCGCGGCGGCGCTGCTGCCCACCGGGAGGCGCGACGAGCGCAGGGCCGCGGCGGTGACGCGGATCGCCCAGGCCGTCGAGCCCATGGCGGGCCGCTGGACGATGGCGGCGGCCGTCGGCACCTTCGTCGTGGTCATCCGGCAGATCTCGGACGGCGACGGGCACGCCGATCCGCTCACCGAGCAGGACGCGGTCGCGCACTTCGCCCAGCAACTGCACCGCACGCTGCGCCCACACCTGGGGGACGACGTCCGGGTCACCTCGGGGCGTTCCGGGCACGGCGCGGCCGGGGTGGCGGCCAGCTACTACGAGGCGCGGGTCGCGATGGGGCTGGCCAGGCACACCGGCGCCTCGCCCGTGTGCGGCTACGACGACCTGCGCGTCTACGCCGCGCTGAGGGAGGTCGCCGGCAGCCAGGAGGGCCGGGCGTTCGCCCGCGAGATCCTGGAGGCGCTACGCCGGGTGCACAGCCAGACCGGGGACCTGGAACAGGTGGTCATCGCCTACATCAAGTCGGCGGGCAACCTGAACGCCGCGGCCCGGATGCTCAAGCTGCACCGGAACACGATGCTGTACAAGCTCGACCGGGCCTCGCGGGCGCTGCGCATGGACATCCGGGCGGCGGACACCCAGTTCATGGTGTGGCTCGCCCACCACATCGACACCCTCGCGTCGGTGACCGGGGCGCTGTCGGACGAGCTCTCGCCTCCCGCCGAGGACGTGCTCGCGGTCTGATCGGTAGGACGACCGGGTTCGACGGGCGGCCTCCTCGCCGCCCGTCAAGCCCCGCACCGCCGAACTCCGCACCACCCGAACTCCGCACCGCCGAACCCGTGTCCGTCAGGCCCGGCGGCCGTCAGCCCGGCGCGCCCAGGCGCCTCCTGCGGGGGCCGTCCGCGGCGGCGTCCGGCGGGAGCCGTACCAGGATCTCGCCGTCCTCCTCCTTCACGGGGTACACGCGAATCGGCCGGGTCGCGGGCGGCGTGATCGGCTCACCCGAGTCGTACGCGAAGACGCTGCCGTGGCACGAGCACAGCAGGCCGTCCTCGGTGGCGTGGCCGGACGACAGCAGGCAGTCCAGGTGGGTGCAGTAGTTCGACATCGCGTAGACCCGGCCCTCCCAGCGGGCCACCGCGATCTCGGCCTCGCCCACGAAGAACCGCCGCACGACTCCGTCGGGGACCTGGCCCGACCTGGCCACACGCTGGTAGTCCATCGGCTCTCTCCTCACAGCAGTTCGGTCAGGTCGGTGTCCTCGTCGCGGAGCGCCGCCGGATCGGGTACGGCACGGGCCGCGACGAGGCTCCTCGCCACCGCCACCTCGCCGCCCCTGTCCATGCCGAACGCGGCACGCAGCACGCCCTTGTCGAGGTAGAAGGCGACGAAGTCGAACTCCTCCACCCGGCCGCGTACGACGATCTCGTCCCACTCCCGCGCGTGGCCCGCGTACTGCAGGTTCCGGCCGAACTGGTCGGACCAGAACCAGTGCGGCGACGTGTACGGCACGCGTTGCCCGAGGATGTTCTTCGCCGCCGCCATGCCGTGACCGCTGGCGTGGTCGAAGTGCTCCACCCTGATCCGCTGGTCGAACAGCGGGTGATAGTGGCGGGCCACGTCCCCGGCGGCGTACACGCCCTCGACGCTGGTGCGGCAGTACTCGTCGACCACGACGCCGTCGTCGAGTTCGATTCCCGACCCGGCCAGCGGCTCGACGTTGGGAACCATGCCGACCCCCACCACGACGACGTCGCCCTCGATCACCCGCCCGGAGCCGGTCAGCACGGCGGCGTGGCCGCCGGACTCGGCGTACTCGCGCACGGTCTCGCCGGTGCGCAAGTCGACGCCGGACGCCCGCTGCAACGCCGCGCACGCCGCGCCCATCCGCGCGCCGAGGACGTGGGCGAGCGGATGCCCGGCCCGCTCGACCACGGTCACCCTCGCGCCGCCCGCCAGCGCGGTCGAGGCCACCTCCGAGCCGATGAACCCGGCGCCGACGACGATCACGTGGGCGCCGGGCCGGATGTCGGCGCGCAGGCGGTCCGCGTCGGCCACGGTCCGCAGGTACCTGACCCGCTCGCCCTCGACTCCGGGCAGGCGGCGGGGCCGTCCTCCGGTGGCGACCAGCAGCGCGTCGGCGCGCAGGACGGAGCCGTCGGCCAGCTCCACCGCGCGTTCCGCGCCACGCACGGCCGCGACCCGCGTCCCGAGGCGGAGCTCGACATCGTTGTCGCCGCACCACTTCTCGGTCAGGAGGCACAGGTCCCCGCCACTCTCCTCGCCCGCGAGGTATTCCTTCGACAATGGCGGGCGCTGGTAGGGCGCGACGTGCTCCTCGCCGATGAGGAGCACGTCGCCCTCGAAGCCCCTGCGGCGCAGCGTCCGCGCGGCGACCGCGGCGGTCTGTCCGGCGCCGGCCACGATGACGGATCGGATCACCGGTTCTCCTCCGCCGCGAGCGTCCGGGGACGGGGGTCCACGAAGACCGCGCCGTCCTCGACCCGTACCTCGTAGGTGGGCTGGCATCTGTCCTGCCCGTCGGCCCGGCCGGTCGCGGGGTCGAAGGCCCACTGGTGGCCCGGGCAGATCACCCGGCCTCGCAGGATCGTGCCCTTCGTGAGCGACCGCTGCTTGTGCACGCACACGTCACGGAGCGCGTAGACCGTTCCGTCGATCATGAAGAGCCCGATCTGCTCGTCGCCGACGGTCACGAGCGTGCGCCCGCGCCGCGCGAGGTCCCGCAGCACGGCCACCTCGACCCATTCGCGCGCGGTCATCACGCCGCGACGAGACCGGGCTTGACGTAGTGGCTGTACAGGGCGTCGGTATAGGAGAACCGCATCTCCGCGCCGACCCGGCAGATCCGCAGGCACCGCTGCTGCAGCTCGGGCGTGTCCGCGTGGTCGAGCACGATCTGGAAGCCGCGCTCGCCGTGGACCTCGTCCGAGGTGATGTGCAGGTCGAAGAACTCGATCTCGTCCTCGGTGAAGCCGTAGACCTCGCGCAGCGGGACGATCTGCTTCTTATAGATGCTCGGGACCTGGGACTCCAGACCGATGACGAGCGCCGCCGTGGCGACCACGAAGTCCTCCCGCATGGCGACCGCGTAGCACCACGACTGGAGTCCCCGCGTGACGGGGTTCATGTTGGCCGGGTCCTCGACCCGCTCCCTCGTCGTCCCGCACGCCTCGGCGAACCGGATCAGCAGGTCGGTGTGGCGGATGTCGGCCAGCTCCTCCTCGTACATGTTCTGGAGGAGGAAGTCCTTGGCCCCGGTGTACCGGTCCGGGGTGTTGGCGTAGACGCAGGCCAGATAGTCGGCGAACGGACCGACGTAGTGGTAGTGGTTCTCCGCCCAGCGGGCGAAGTGCTCGCGCGTGAGCCGGCCCTCGGCCCAGGCCAGGCTGAACGGCGCGTCCTTCGCCTGGCGGCCCTTGATCGAGTCTTTCAGCGCCTGGCGGAAATCCTCGCGCGACAGCAGTTCCGGCATTTCCCTTCTCCCTTCGTCGTATTCCACGCTATGAATTCCCGCGGCCCTTTCGTACGGCCATACGGCACAGGTCCGGCCGTATTCCGTGTGCGGGTTGCACCATCAGTCGGGCGGGGAGAGATAGACGCTCTTCTCCTGCGTGTGAAAAAGCATCATCTCCGGCCCGGCCTGTTCCTTGTAGGTTTGCGTCCCGGATTCCTTGAGCCCCCCGAAGGGCACGTTCATCGCCATTCCCGTCGTCGGCTGGTTGACCTTCACCACGCCGGAGCGGCTGCGCCGGGCGAACGCCAGCGCCCGGCCGAGGTCGCGGGTGACGATCCCCGACGCCAGGCCGTACTCGGTGTCGGCGGCGAGTGACAGGGCCTGTTCGAAGTCGGCGGCCCGCTGGAACCCGAGCACCGGTCCGAAGATCTCCTCGCGGGCGAGCCGCATCTCCGGCCGCAGCCCGGTGAAGACAGCGGGGCTGACGAAGAGGCCGCGTTCCCTGCCGCCGCCGCCCAGGCGCCGCCCTCCGGTGACCAGTTCCGCCCCCTCCTCCTGGCCGATCCGCACGTAGCCGAGCACCTTGCCGAGCTGGAAGTCGGCGGCGAGTGGGCCCATGCCGACGCCGGGATCCGCGCCGTCGCCCACGACGAGGCGCTCGACGAGCGCGACCACGCGTTCCAGCAGCGGATCGTGCACCGGGTCCACGGCGATCACCCGGCTGGTGCCGGTGCACGCCTGGCCGCTGAGCCCGAAGGCCCCTTTCACGATGATCCGTGCGGCGCGGTCCAGGTCGGCGTCCGGCAGCACCACGACCGGGTTCTTGCCGCCCATCTCCAGCTGGGCCCGTCGCGACGGTCCCACCGCGGCGTGTACGGCACGGCCCGTGGCGGTGGAGCCGGTGAAGGTCACCGCGGCCACCCTCGGATCGGCCGCGACCGCCGCCCCGGCCTCCGCTCCCCCGTGCACGAGGGCGATCGCGCGGGGCGGCAGGCCCGCGGCGAGGAGCGCCTCGACCAACCGCTGGGCCATGTGCGGGGTGACCGGCGAGGGTTTGAACACCACTCCGTTGCCCGCCGCGAGTGCCGGGCCGATCTTGCGCGACGGGATGTTGAGCGGGAAGTTCCACGGGGTGATCGCGCCGACGACGCCCACCGGCTCGCGCCAGGTGTAGACGAGCCCGCCGTCGTCCGAGGGGTAGGACCGGCCCGAGATCCGGTGCGCCTCCCCCGCGTGGAAGCGCAGGTTGAGCGGGGTCCTGGCGGTCTCGACCGACGCCTCGGCCAGCGTCTTGCCCTCTTCGCGTACGAGCTCGACGGTCAGCTCCGCCCTGCGTGCCTCCAGGAGGTCGGCGGCTCTCCGCAGCACCTCGGCCCGCCGGTCGGCGCCGGCTTCGGCCCATTCGGCGGCCCCGTCGGCCACCGCGGACACAGCCTCGGCGACGTCGGCTGCCGACGAGTCGGGGAACTCCCCGACCAGGTCGTCCCTGTCCGCGGGGTTGCGGCGGGTGAAGACGGCTCCCGACAGCGCGGGCGTCCACCGTCCTCCGATCAGGTTGCGTCCGGACACCACTTCAGACACCGAGGGCCACTCCGTCCTGCCGGGGGTCGGCGGCGCCCAGCAGAGCGCCGGATTCCTGGTCGATGGAGACGACGAGGGCGCTGCCGCCCGCCGCCCACGGGCCCTGGACCCGTACCTGGTGGCCGAGGCCGCGCAGCCGGGCCAGCGTCTCCGCGCCCAGCCGCGACTCGCAGCGCAACTCGGGCTCCCGGCCGAGCACGTCGGCGTCACTGCCGGGGAACACGGTGAAGCGGGGCGCGGCCACCGCCCGCGCCGGGTCGGCGCCGTGGTCGATCAGGTGGGAGATCAGCTGGGTGTTCCACTGGACCTGGCCGTCCCCGCCGGGCGTGTTCCCGATGTGGCGCAGCCGTCCCCCGTCGTCCGTGACCAGCCAGGCGTTCAGCGTGTGCAGGGGCCGGCGGCGCGGCGCCACCTCGTTCGGATGCCCGTCCAGGAGGTAGGCGCCCCGGCCCAGCCGATTGTTGAGCACGACGCCGGTGCCGGGCACTGTGATCCGGGCGCCGAAGGTGAACGCGAGCGAGTGGATCAGGCTGACCGCGGTGCCGCTCCCGTCGACCGCCACCACGGAGGTGGTGTCACCTTCCACCGGCACCGGGGACCGCTTCACGGCCGGCGGCCCCTGCCCGGCCAGAGTGGCCCGCCGTACGGCGAGCGACTCGGGGGTGAGCAACGCGCGCCAGCGGTCGTCGTCCGAGGCGCAGTACGCGAGCCGGTCGGCGAAGGCCGTCGCGGCGGCGCCCGCCGACCGGCTCACGGCCTCCGCGGACAGCCAGGGCAGCTCGGCGAGCACGCCGTCGCACAACGCCGCCTGTTGCAGGACCATCCATCCCGGGGTGGGCATCGGGGTCTGGTGGACCGTGAGCCCTCCGTACCGCCCTGTGATCGACGGGCCGGTCAGCGCACGTCCGCACGACGTCCACTCGCCCCCGGAGAAGGGCGCTCCGGCGTCCGCGAGCGCGGCGACGGCGCGTTCCGCCAGCTCGCCCGCGTACAGGTCGGCCGGATCGACGGCGAGGCGGCGCAGCGTCCCGGCCAGCTCCGGCTGGACGAGCCGCGCGCCCACGCGCGGCGTCCGCCCGCCGGGGAGGAACACCGCGGCCGCGCCGGGGTCGCGTGCGAGGGCGTGCCGATGTTCGGCGATGTCGTCCCGCGTCCTGGCCGTGCAGGGCGTCCCGCGCTCGGCGGCGGCGACGGCGGGGCGCCACAGCTCCTCCAGGCCCCGGGTGGCTCCGGCGGCGTGCAGCGCGGCGAGGGCCGCGACCGCGCCGGGCACCGCGACCGCGAGCGGCCCGCCGAGCGGGATCGCGGTGAGGCCCCGGTCCCGGTAGAAGCCGGGGGTGCCGCCGTCCGGTCCGAAGCCGCTGCCGCCGAAGGAGACGACCGTGCCGTCCGGCCACCGGACCAGCGCGAAGGCGTCACCGCCCACGCCGCACTGTCCGGGGAGCGTCATCCAGCACATCGCGGCCATCGCCAGCGCCGCGTCGACCGCGTTGCCTCCGTCCGCCAGCACGCGCGCCCCGGCGAGGCTCACGGCGGGGTGGGCGGCGGCGACCATCCCGCCCGACGCGACCACGGGCCCGCGCGGCGGCGCGTCCCAGATGGGCACCTCCCCGCTGGGCGCGCGCCGCGTGATCGGGGGCCGGGTGACGGGATCTTCGCGTTCCTTCCGTATCGCGCTCACGGTTTCCAGTCTCGGCGCGCCGGCTTTCCCCGCGATATGGGACGAGTGCCGGAGATCCGGCCCAGGACTTGGGCGGGATGCACATCGGCGGCTCGATTCCGCCGTCGGTTCGCCGATTTCACCGTGGATTGCGGCCATGGGGCGCGGCCACCGGTATCCGTATCTGTATCGGCATCGGCATCGGCATCGGCATCGGCATCGGCATCGGCCCGAGTTTCGGTCGCCGATTCCGGCCGCGAATCACCGACCGCGATCCACTCGAGGGTGTTCCCCGGGAAACACTGGACGAGCCGGGACGCCGCTGGCACGCTGCACAAACGACCCGATGCGTAATGTGCAGTTTTCTCATTGTCCGTTCGGGGGTGAGCAATCAGATTCTGTGCATCTACTCGCTGCCTGGTACGCACGCCGTACCGAAAGGGAGGTGCCATGGAACTGGGTGCCGCTCACTGGATATACCTGGCCGGGATAGTCGTGATCATCGTCGTCATGATCATGCGGAAGAACATCGTCGTCCCCGCCGTCGCCGCGACGTTCTTCACCGCCTGGGCCTTCACCGGGAACATCGTCACCGGACTTCAGTCGATCTTCGGGGCCAGCCTCACCGCCGCCGCGGAGCTCTTCAACATCTTCCTGATCATCGCGCTGGTCACGGCGCTGCTCGGGGCGCTCAAGGCACTCGGCGCCGACCAGAGGATGATCGAGCCGTTCCGGATGGTGATGCGCGACGGGCACACCTCGTACTGGGTCATCGCGGGCGTCACCTACGTCATCAGCCTGTTCTTCTGGCCCACGCCGGCCGTGCCGCTGATCGGGGCGATCCTGCTTCCCGTGGCGATCCGAGCCGGGTTGCCCCCGCTGGGGGCGGCGCTGTCCATCGCGATCGCCGGCCAGGGCATGGCGCTGTCCAGTGACTATGTCATGCAGGTCGCGCCGGGCCTGTCCGCCAAGGCCGCCGGAGTGTCCGCCGGGGTCGTGGCCGACCGCGCGATGGTCCTGTCCCTGGTCGTGGGTGTGATCGCCTTGGTCCTCGCGTACGTCACGACGCGCAAGACCATCACGGCGCCGAGCCTGGAGCGCCTCCTGGCCTGGGAGGGCGGCCCGGCCGTACCCGTCGGCGCGGGCGTCGCCCCGGTCCCGGCCGCCTCCGTCGCGTCCACTTCGGGCGGGACCGGTTCCGGCGGGACCGTTCCCGGCGCCGGGAACGGCGCAGGAAGCGGTGCAGGAAGCGGTGCAGGAAGCGGCACAGGAAACGGCGCAGGAAGCGGCATGGATGGCGTCGCGGGGAACGCCCGGAACGCGGCCCTCGCCGGACGGTCCAGGGCCTTCGCGATCCTCGTACCGCTCGCCTTCGCCGCGCTGGTGGCCTACATGCTGCTGGGCAAGTTCACCGACCTGGTCCCGGAGACGATCGGCGGGCAGGCCGCCGCGCTGGTCGGCGGGGTCGCGGCCGTGCTGCTCCTGTTCGCGGCCGCCGTCACCGACGGGAAGCGCAGCCTGGAGACGTGCGCGGACCATGTGGTCGACGGCCTGGTCTTCGCGGTCAAGGCGATGGGTGTGGTGCTGCCCATCGCGGGCTTCTTCTTCATCGGCAGCGAGAACTTCGCCGGCCGGATCATGGGACTCGCGGAGGGCGCGAAGGCGCCGAACCTGCTGTTCGACCTGGTCAACGCGGCGCAGGGCGGGATTCCGAAGAACTCCTTCGTCATCGCGTTCGCGATCCTCGCGATCGGCATGATCACCGGCCTGGACGGGTCCGGCTTCGCCGGGCTGCCGCTGACCGGCTCGCTGTCCGGCGCGCTCGGCCCGACCACGGGGATGGATCCGGCGACGCTGGCGGCCGTCGGCCAGATGGGGTGCGTCTGGTCCGGCGGCGGCGTGCTCATCGCCTGGTCGTCGCTCATCGCGGTGGCGGGGTTCGCCCGGGTCCCCGTGCTGGATCTGGCTCGCAAGGCGTTCTTCCCGGTGGTCGCGGGCCTGGTGGCCGCGACGCTCCTCGCCGTGATCATCTTCTAGGCCTGTTCCCCGCCCGGGGCGCCCTCCATGCCGATCACCGGCGCCGGGGGCGCCCCACCCGTCGGCGGGCCCGGATCAGGGACCGGCGAGTACGTCGAGCAGGCCGGGGAGCACGATCCCGACCCCCATGACGGCAACGGGGGTGAGGAACTGGAAGCAGACGGCGAGGGCGCATCCCCGGCCGCCGCCCAGAGAGGACGGCGGCGGATCCTGCGGTCCGAGCCCGCGCCACAGCGACCGGGGTTCGGAGAACAGGTACATGACGGCGCCGATCTGGCCGACGGTGAACAGCCAGAACCACGCCCAGCGGTTGCCCAGCCGGGGCCGGGCCGTGCCCAGCATGATGACGAACGCGGCGATCCAGGCGACCTTGACCGTCCAGCTCACGTACGGCGCCGGCACCACGAACGGCCAGTGGGGGTACGCGGGCACGCCGTTGTCGCGAAGCTTGGCCTTCCGCAGCACCGGACGCGCCTCAGCGGCGTCCAGATCGGCGGTCAGATCGGCGTTCAGACGCGCCACCGTGTAGGTGTCGTCGGTGTCCTGTCCCCATGGGTCCTCCATCGAGTACCAGAACAGCGGGCTGTTCGACCAGCGCATCGCCCGCACATCCCCATGGCCGCTCTCGTAGATCACATACGTGACCCGCCCGGCACGGAGGTCCGCCCGGAAGTCCGCCACATCACGCGTCCGGGGAGCGGCGCTCAGGACGGTCACGAGGGCACCCCAGAGCAGGGTGACCAGCAGGAGCACGCGCATCCACAGGCCCACGATCCGGTACGACTCCCCCATCACCGGCGACTCCCGGTACGAATGCACGCGTCTCCCCCGATCGTGTCGGCCCGCCGTCCCCCTGCGGAGATCATCCTGCATGGCAGAGGAACGGCGGAGTGGATTGTGCGCATCCGCCCGGAATCGGAGGTGCCACGCTCAGTCGTCGAGGGCATCAGGGTCGAAGGGCGGATCGTCCACCGCCTCGGCCATGGACTCGATGAGCCGCAGCACGGCGCGGCAGTCGCCGACCGCGCTGTGGTCGCCGCCCGGCAGGGCGTGCCTGCGCCAGTCGGACCGCCGGGCGTCCCACTCGCCTCTGAACCAGCCGTACACGGTCATCGCGCACTTCCAGGAGAAGCCGCTCGACCAGGCCATGGCGTAGTCCAGGCTGCGGATCCTGGCCACCTCGGCACGCAGGAGCCGTCCGTCGTAGCGGCTGTTGTAGACCACGACCGGCCGGTCCGGTCCGGTGAGCACCGCGCTGAGCCGCGGCAGGACCTGCGCGAACGCGAGCTGCCCGGCGACGTCCGCGTCGAGGTACCCGTGGATCGCGGACGCCTCGGCCGGGATGGGGACGCCCGGGTCGACGAGCGTGTCGAGCAGCACGTTCCCCCGCATGTCGATCACGCCGATCTGCACCGCGCGGTCGGTGTTCGGATCGGTGCCGGTGGTCTCGGTGTCGAGGATGACGGCGTTGGAGCGGAGCATCTCGTCGGCCCATCGGATCGACCTCCACCGTTCGGCCTCGAGATCGATCGTGTCGCGTTCGCGATAGAGTTCGAACTCGCGCCCGTCCATGACGACGACCGCGACCGGCGGCTTGACCGGCAGGTGGCGTCGCTTCGCGAGCTGCCCCTTGGTGTGGAGATCGCGGGCGTTGGCCTGCCGCCAGGTGAACCGGGGCAGACCCTCGGGCGCGACCGCGGGGGAAGTGGTCATGATCGCGATATAGCAGGCAGCACCGACACTTCCACCCCGACGTCACGGCGCGTCACCCCAGACGGACCGGGACGAGCACGAGAGAGGCGGCCGATGGAGCAGGGTCCGGGCATGGCGGAGTGGCCGCGGAGCGTCGCCGAGGCAGAGGCCGTACAGGAACGGCTGCGCCCCCTGGTGGACCTCGACGACCCGGGCCCGGAGACGGTCCGGCACGTGGCCGGCCTCGACGTCGCGTACGCGACCGAGGGCGACGAGCTCACGGCGGCCGTGGTGGTCCTCGACACGGGCACGCTCGAGGTCGTCGACCAGGCGGTCGTCCACGAGCGCGCGCGGTTCCCGTACGTGCCGGGACTGTTCGCCTTCCGGGAGCTGCCGCCGCTGCTCATCGCGCTGGAACGGCTCCGGATCACGCCCGAGCTCCTGGTCTGCGACGGGTACGGCCTGGCCCACCCGCGGCGGTTCGGGCTCGCCTGCCACGTCGGCGTACTGACCGGCCTGCCCGCGATCGGTGTGGCCAAGACGGCGTTCGTCGGCGCCTACGGCGATCCCCCTCCGGAGCGCGGCTCCTGGGCGCCGATCGTGGACCGCGGCGACATGGTCGGGCGTGCGCTGCGTACCCGCGACGGGGTCAAGCCGGTCTTCGTCTCCCAGGGGCATCGTGTCGGGCTGGACAACGCCTGCCGGCACGTGTTGCGGCTCGCCCCGGCCTACCGCTTGCCGGAGCCGATCCGCCAGGCCGATCGGCTCTCCCGATCAGGCGCGCGCACCGCCTGACAGGCGGGCGCTAGCCGGCCTGAAGCGGGTCTGAGGGTGGGTCTCCGCGGCAGGGCTGAGGGGCCGCTCCCGGGTGCGAGCCCCAGGTCAGCGCATGGCAACCTTTGGACGAAACATATCGGTAACAGACCTAACGTCCTGGTTGACCGATATTGCGGGGGACCCGTATGGTCTCCTCCATATTCTATAGAATCCAGAATATGGAGGATCCGGATGAGCACCACTTCGCGCGCAGCGATCGTCCTTGACGCCGCTGGCGAGGTGGAGATCCGCTCCTACGAGGTTCCCGAACCCGGCCCCGGCGAGTTCGTGCTCAAGCTGGAGCTGTGCGGCGTCTGCGGCACCGACGCGCACATCTACCAGGGACGCCTGCCCAGCATCGCCTTCCCCGCGCTGCTGGGACACGAGATCGTCGGCACCGTCGCCGCGCTCGGTGAGGGAGTGACGACCGACCACCGCGGCCGTCCCGTCACCGTCGGCGACCGCGTCGGCGTCTTCCCCGCGGCCAGCTGCGGCCACTGCTACCAGTGCCAGGTGCGGCACCGCCCGGCGAACTGCCCGGACCGCCGCCCCTCCTACGGCTTCAAGTCCCCGGTGACGAGCCCGCCCCACCTGACGGGCGGGTTCGCCGAGTACCTGCACGCCGCCAACACCGGCACCGTGTTCTACCGTACGGACCTGCGGCCCGAGGTCGCGGTGCTCCAGGAACCGATGTCGGTCGCGCTGCACGGGATCGAGCGCGGCGGGGTCCGCCTCGGCTCGACCGTCGTCGTGCAGGGCGTGGGCGCGATCGGCCTGATGGCCGTGGTCGCCGCCCGCGCGGCCGGAGCCTCACGGGTCATCGCGGTCGGCGCTCCCCGGGCCCGGCTGGAGCTGGCGAAGGCGCTGGGAGCCGACGCCGTGGTGGACATCGCCGAGGTGGCCGACGTCGACGAGCGGCGGCGCGCGGTGTTCGACGCGCTGGACGCGCCGGGCGCCGACTGCGTGGTGGGCGCGAGCGGTTCGCCGCACGCCTTCATGGAGGCCATCGGGCTGGTGGCCGACGGCGGCGTCCTGGCCGAGCTGGGCAACTTCACCGACCGGGGAACGGTTCCGTTCAATCCCTTCAGCGACCTCCTGAAGCGTGACATCACCATCGCCGGCGTCTACGGCGCCGGCCCCGACATGCAGCGCAGGTACCACGACGCGCTGCACATCCTGGAGCGCGGCGGCTGGCCGTACGACCGTGTGGTCAGCCATCGCGTGCCCCTGGAGCGGGTGGGCGAAGCGCTCACCGCGCTCGGCGGCGGCTTCTCCCTCGACGGCCGGGACATCGTCAAGCTCGCGATCGATCCCTGGGCCTGAGTCTCTCCCCCATCCCCTGCTCCATGTAACTCCCCTTAATTCCGTACAACCCCCTTGAGAGGAGAACCGGCCATGCGCCGTTATCTCCGGCTGGCGGCGGCCGCCGCCGTCTTCAGCCTCACCGTCACCGCCTGCGGCTCGTCCGGCGGCGACGAGGCCCCCGCCGCCGACGGCGGCGGGCTGGGCACCGCGCAGAACCCGGTCTCGATCCGGGTCCTCGCCAACGACGCCTTCGCCAAGCAGTGGCAGGACCAGCTCGTCCCCGAGTTCAACAAGAAGTACCCGAACATCAAGGTCACCGTGGACGGCGTGCCGTACAACGACCAGCTCGCCAAGTCGATGCTGGAGCTGACCAGCCCCACCGCCACGTACGACATCGTGCTCGGTGACGACCCCTGGATGCCGCAGCTCGCCAAGACCGGCGGCCTGGTCGACCTGAAGACCGACCTCACGAAGTTCGCCGACGCGAACTACGACTGGGACGACATCAACTCCGCGGCGCTGGCCGCCGGCGAATGGGACGGCCACCAGTACGGCGTGCCGGTCCGCTCGAACCTGCTGCTGATGTTCTACAACCGCTCGCTGTACAAGAAGGCCAAGGTCGACGAGCCGACGACGGCGACGACCTGGGACCAGTACTTCGAGGACGCGGCCAAGCTCGTCCAGGACACCGACGGCGACGGCAAGACCGACGCCTGGGCGGTGGGCACCTACTTCACCAAGGACCCGCTGACGCCCACGATCTGGCAGACCGCGCTGAACTCGAACGGCGGCAAGCTGCTGGACGAGAACCTGAAGGTCCAGTTCGACAACGAGACCGGCGTCAAGGCGCTGCAGACGCAGGTCGACATGCTGAAGTACGCCCCGCCCGGTGCGGCCACGTACCAGTTCAACGAGCCGCTGGAGGCGTTCCGCCAGGGCAAGGTCGCCACGATGTTCATGTGGGGCAGCGTCTACAAGGGCACGGCCGTCGACACCACGACCACCACCCTCAAGGAGGACGAGGTCGGGATCACCACGCTGCCGGCCGGCAGCACCGGCCCCGGTGCGCACCGCGGCATCTGGACGGCGGGCGTGGCGAAGAAGTCGACGCACCAGGCCGCCGCGTGGACGTTCCTGCAGTGGACGACCTCCAAGGAGGGCGAGCAGTGGATCGGCGCGAACCTGGGCACCTTCCCCGCGCGTAACTCCACCCTGAACGGCACGCCGCCGGCGCCGTGGCTGAAGCCGGTCTACACCGCGATCTCGGCGGGCTACGACGCGATCGCCAAGGGCGAGATGTGGCGCCCGCGGCTGCCCGAGTCCGACGCCGTGCAGCAGATCCTCGCCCTGCAGACCAGCCGGGCCATCTCCGGCCAGGCCACGGCCCAGGAGGCGGTCCACCAGGCGGCCACCGACATCTCCGCGCTGCTGAAGTCCAAGGGCTACCAGCAGTGAGTGCTGTCCGCACCTCGTCGTCCCGGGTGAGGGCCTCCGGCCCCACCCGGGGCTCCGGGGGTCCTCCACGGGCGCGGAAGGTGCGCCTCGGTGAGCCGGGCACGGCGTGGCTGTTCCTCACGCCCGCGATCGTCCTGCTCGCCGGCATGCTCCTCTACCCCGTCATCTACACGGTCTGGGTGAGCTTCTCCGACTTCGACCTCTCGACCTTCCAGCCGGGTGACTGGATCGGGTTGAAGAACTACGAGGCGGTGATCCACGACCCCGGATTCCTGCAGTCGCTCAAGGTCACCGGGATCTACCTGGTGATCGCCCTGCCGGTGCAGCTCATCCTCGGTTTCGCCATCGCGTTCCTCCTCAATGTGGAATGGCGCGGACGGGGCGTGCTGCGCGCGCTGTTCCTGATCCCGATGGTGGTCGCCCCCGTCGTCGCGGGCGGCGTCTGGCGGATGCTGCTCGACCCGCTGTGGGGCGTGGTCAACTACGCCCTCGGACTGGTGGGGATCGGGCCGATCGAGTGGATCAGCGATCCCACACTCGCCATGGTCAGCCTCATCCTGATCGACAGCTGGCGCTGGACGCCGTTCATCGTCCTGGTCGCGTCGGCGGGCATCATGGCCCTGCCGTCCGACGTGTACGAGGCGGCCAGGTCGGACGGCGCGTCGCGGTGGCAGACGCTGCGGCACGTCACGCTGCCGCTGCTGGTCCCCGTGATCGCGGCGGCCTTCGTCGTCCGCTGGCTGGGCGCGGTCAAGATGTTCGACATCGCGCTCGCGGCCACGAAGGGCGGTCCCGGACAGGCGACCGACGTGGTGAACCTCTACATCTATGAGAAGGGGTTCCGGGGGCTGGAGTTCGGGTCGGCGTCGTCCATGGCGACCATCGTGCTGATCATCACCATGATCATCACCTTCTTCCTGTTCCGCCTGAGCCGTTATCTGGAGAACCGATGGTGAGCAGCAGCCGCCTGGGACGGGCGGCGGCGATCGGCGGGGCGATCCTGGCCACGCTCGTCTTCCTCTTCCCCGTGATCTACATGGCCGGCATCTCGTTCAAACTGCCGCGCGACATCTTCACGGTGCCGCCGCGCTGGTTCAGCGAGCTGACCTTCGACAACTACACCAGCTACTTCCACCAGGCGCGGATCCTGCCGCGCATGGTGAACACCGTCATCGTGGCGGCCGGCTCCGCGATCATCTCGATGGTCGCCGGCGCGATGGCCGGGTACGCGCTGACCCGGCTGCGCATGCGGGGCGCCGGCGTCATGGCCGGGCTCATCCTCGCGTCCCGCGCGGTGCCGCCGATCGCGCTGGTCGTGCCGATGTTCCTGGTGGCGCGGCGGCTCGGCCTGACCGACCAGTACATCACCGTGATCCTCGCCTACGTGACGTTCCTGGTGCCGTACGTGGTCTGGCTGATGCGGGCGTTCTTCCGCGGCCTGCCGAAGGAGCTGGAGGAGGCCGCGATGCTGGACGGCTGCAGCCGGTTCGGCGCCTTCTTCCGCATCATCGTGCCGTGCAGCCTTCCCGGGCTCATCTCCACGATGATCTACTGCATCATCCTCGCCTGGGAGGAACTGCTCTTCGCGCTGATCCTCACCAACGACAGGGCGGTCACCATCCCCGTGGCCATCGCCGGCATCGCGGCCGACACCGAGAACGGCGGCCTGTGGGGCCCGCTGGCGGCCGTGGGCGTGCTCACCGTGCTCCCTGTGGTGATCTTCGCGCTGGCGGTGCAGAAGTACCTCGTCAAGGGTCTCGCGGACGGAGCGACGAAGGGATGAGAATCCGCGACGTTCGGGCACGGCTCATCGAGCTGCCCTATCCGCGTCCCTTCGTCCCCTCCTGGGCACCGGAAGGCGCGCACCGCAGCATGTCGGCGGTGATCGTCGAGGTCGAGACGGACGAGGGGGTCGTCGGCGTGTCCGGCGGCGACATGGGTCACTCGACCGGGCCGCTGCTCCTGGAGACGATCAGGGGCTGGATCCGGCCCCGGCTGGTCGGGATGGACCTGTTCGCCACCCAGCACATCGCCAACCATCTCCGCTACGTCGCGGAGTACGTCTTCCCCCGCCCGTGGGTGGTCGGCGTGGCCGTCTGGGACGCCGTGGGCAAGGCCTGCGGGCGTCCGCTCCACAAGCTGTGGGGCGGGCACACGGACCGGATCCGCGCCTACGCCAGCTTCGGCGAGGTACGCGGCCCGGAGCAGCGGGTCGAGGACGCGCTGCTCGTGGTGTCCGAGGGCTTCACCGGGCTCAAGCTGCGGGTCCACGCGGACACGGTGGCCGAGGACATCGCGCAGGTCGCGGCGGTCCGCGAGGCCGTCGGCCCCGACATCGCGATCATGGTGGACGCCAACCAGGCCGCCGCGCGCTGGCGCTACCGGCCGGACGGCAGCCGCCTGATGTGGGACTTCGACCGGGCGCTCACCACCGCCAGGGAACTGGCCGATCTCGGCGTCGCCTGGCTGGAGGAACCGCTGCCCCGGCACGACTACCGGGCGCTGCGCGAGCTGACGGCGCGGTCACCCCTCCCGATCGCGGGAGGCGAGCACAACAGGGGCATCGGCCAGCTGGTCCGCCTGCTGGAGGACGACTGCTTCACCATCTATCAGCCGGACGCCAACGAGAGCGAGGACATCGCCGCGCTGCGCGACTTCGGCGCGATGGCGGCGGCGCGGCAGCGCCGGGTCGTCCCGCACGCGTGGGCGACCGGGCTCGGCGTGGCGGGCAATCTGCACCTTTCCGCCTCACTGCCCACCTGCGACTGGCTGGAGTATCCGTACGATCCGCCGGTGATCGTGCCGGAAGTGTTCCACGTGATGCTCACCAAGCCGCTTCTGCCTGATTCCACGGGCTTCGTGACCGTTCCGGAGGGTCCGGGTCTGGGTGTAGAGCTGGACCACGCGGTGATCGAACCGCTGACCGTCCTACGGGTCTGAGGAGTGTCGCAAACGATGACGGAAACGTTCCTCGCGCCGGACCGGCCGTTCCGGACCAAGGCGGAGCTCGCCGCCGAGCACATCAAGCAGATGATCATGTCGGGCCAGACGCCTCCCGGGGCGAAGATCATCACGAGGGTGGTGGCCGAGGCCGTGGGGGTCAGCGACACCCCCGTACGCGAGGCCATCAAGCAGCTCGTCTCGGAAGAGTGGCTGGTGGAGCGCCCGCACATCGGCGCCGTTGTCGCCGAGTTCACGGTGGCCAACGTGCGGGAGCTGTACAGCATCCGCGCCGCGCTCACCTCGCTCGCACTGGAACTGCACGCGGCCCCCCTCAGCGGAGCGCGTCTGGTCGCGGTCGACGAGGTCCTCACCGCCTCGGCGCGCGCGATCGCGGACGGCGACGTCGCGGCGTTCGCCCGGCTGAACCGGCGCTACCACTCGCTCCTGTGCGACACGGAGGAGTCCCGGATCGTGCACCGCATGCTGCAGGGGCTGTGGGCGAAGACCGAGACGGCGCAGCGCGGCTTCCGCCTGGTCCCCTGGCGGCTGCCGCACTCCCACGCCGAGCACATGGCCATAAGGGACGCACTCGTCGCCGGGGACATCGCCCGCGCGAGCGAGCTGCAGCACGCCCACGAGATGGCCGCCATGGACGCCCTGATCCACGCTATGGACGGAAATCGATGAAGACAGGAACAACGACAGGAAAGGCCCTCGTCGGAGGGCGCTGGCACACGGCCGCGGAAACCTTCGCGGTCACCAACCCGGCCACCGGCGAGACGGTGGCCGAGGTGGCCGACTGCGGCCCGGACGTCACCGCCGAGGCGGTGGACGCGGCGGCCGCGGCGCTGCCGGGCTGGCGGGCGATGCCCGCCCACGAGCGCGCCGCGATCATGCGGCGGGCCGCCGCGCTGCTGGCCGAGCGCGCGCCGGAGATCGGCGCGACGCTGACGGCCGAGCAGGGCAAGCCGCTGGGCGAGGCCGTCGGAGAGGTGGTCGCGGGAGCCGACCACCTCCTGTGGTCCGCCGAGGAGACGCGCCGCGTGTACGGCGAGACGATCCCGTCCACCAGCGCGGACACCAGGATCATGGTGCTGCCGGAGCCGGTGGGCGTCGTCGCGGGCATCACCCCGTGGAACTTCCCCGTGTCGATGGTCACCCGCAAGCTCGGCCCGGCGCTGGCCGCGGGCTGCACGGTCGTGCTCAAGCCGTCCGAGCTGACGCCGATGTCGGCGATCGCGGTGGCCGCGTGCCTGGCGGACGCGGGGTTCCCGCCGGGCGTGTTCAACCTGGTCACCACGACCAGGCCGCAGGAGTTCTCCGAGGTCGTCATGGCCGACCCGCGAGTACGGAAGATCTCGTTCACCGGCTCGACCGCGGTCGGCAAGAACCTGATCCGGCAGAGCGCGGACGACGTGAAGCGGCTCAGCGTCGAGCTCGGCGGCCACGCCCCGGTGTTGGTCTTCCCGGACGCGGACGTGGCGGCGGCGGCCGCCGGGGTCGCCCGCGCCAAGTTCATGAACGCCGGCCAGGCCTGTACCTCGCCCAACCGGATCTACGTGCACGAGTCGGTCGCCGAGGAGTTCACCGCCGAGCTGGCCCGGCTGGCCGACGCGATCGTCGTGGGCGACGGAAGTGCCGCCGACGTCACGATGGGCCCGCTGATCAACGAGCGGGCGGTCGCGAAGGTGCGGCGGCACGTCGAGGACGCGCTGGCGCTCGGCGCCCGCCAGGTGACGGCACGCGAGCCGGGCGGGGAGGCGGGTGGCGGGCCCGGTGGACGGTTCCACCCGCCCACCGTCCTGGCCGGCGTCACCGACGACATGCTCGTCTGCCAGGAGGAGACGTTCGGTCCCCTGGCGCCGGTGCTCACCTTCGGCGGGGACACCAGGGACGCCGAGGACGACGTCGTGGCCAGGGCCAACACCACCCCGTACGGCCTGGCGGCCTACGTGTGGACGCGGGACCTGGCCCGGGTGGTGCGGGTCAGCGAGGCGCTGCGGTTCGGGATCCTCTCGATCAACGGGGCGCCGCTCGCGCCGCCGCAGGGGCCGTTCGGCGGGGTCAAGGGCAGCGGGTACGGCCGCGAGGGCGGCCATCACGGAGTGGAGGACTTTGTGGAGCACAAGTACGTCAGCGTGGGGCTGGGCCGATGACGGGGAACACGGCCAGCGCCAGGCCGGCGAACACCGGCTCCCCCCGCAGGGTGGCCGAGCGTGAGATCACCCGCCGGGTGGATCTCTGCCGCCCCGACGGGCGGCTCAACCCCGAGGCCGTCGGCTGGAGCCGTACCCCGCTGCACCGGGCCAACATCCGCGGCTGGGGCCGCACGATGCGCTGGGACTACTGGTGCGTCGCCACGCCCGAGCACATCTTCGCGTTCAGCGCCTCCAGCCTGGACTACCTGGCCGGCGAGTCCGCGTGGTACCTGGACCGGACCACCCAGCGGGACGTGGTCAGCCGCAGCCTGCTCGTACCGGGCCGCGGCGTCGCGTTCTCGCCGCGCGGCGGCGAGGGCAGCGTACGGATCGGCAGGGGCGACGTGCGGATCGCGGTGGACGAGACCGCCGAGGGCACCCGGCTGCGGGTGCGCTCCCCCGAGTTCGACGCCGACCTGCTGGTGCACCGGATCGAGGGCCGCGAGAGCCTGAGCGTGGTGGTGCCCTGGTCCTCGCGCAGGTTCCAGTACACCGTGAAGGACGTGGGCAGGCCCGCGGAGGGCACCGTCGTGGTCAACGGGCGGCGGATCCGGTTCTCGCCGGACGAGGCGCGCGCCACGCAGGACCTCGGGCGGGGCCGCTGGCCGGGCGACATCGTGTGGAACTGGGGGGCGGGTTACGGCCGCGCGGGCGACCACGAGATCGCCGTCCAGATCGGCGGCAAGTGGACCGACGGCACCGGCAGCGTCGAGAACGGCCTGATCATCGACGGCCGGTTGCACAAGATCAGCGAGGAGCTGGTCTGGCACTACGACACCTCGGACTGGATGGCCCCCTGGCGGATCACCGGCGAGCGGGTGGACCTGGTCTTCACCCCGGAGTACGTCCGCTCGTCCGACGTGCGGCGGCTCTGTCTGATGCGCAGCCGGGAGGACCAGGCGTTCGGGCACTACAGCGGTGCCGTCGTCGCCGACGACGGCACGGTGATCGAGGTCAGCGACCTGTTCGGGTGGGCCGAAGAAGTCCAGCGACGCTGGTAGGGGGACGGGCAGATGACGGGACAGACGACGGGACTGACGACGGGACAGCCGATGGACACAGACAACGGAGCGGGGCCGGAACCGTTCGCACCGGGCCTGCCGTTCGGCGCGGGCGCCGCGCTCGACCCGCTGCGCAGGGACGCCGACCTGGCCGAGCTGGGCCGGGACCTGCTCGACGTCCTGGTCGTCGGCGGCGGCGCGACCGGCACGGGGGCCGCGCTCGACGCGGCCTCGCGCGGCCTGACGACGGCGCTCGTCGAGGGGGGCGACCTCGCCTCCGGCACGTCGAGCAACTCCAGCCGGCTGCTGCACGGCGGAGTGCGCTATCTGGAGCAGATGGAGTTCGGCCTGGTGCGCGAGGCGCTGCACGAGCGCGGGCTGCTCCAGGAACTGGCGCCGCACCTCGTGCGCCGGATGTCCTTCCTCCTTCCGCTCACCCACCGGGTGTGGGAGCGCGGATACATCGGGGCCGGGCTCACGCTGTACGACGCGCTGGCGGGCATGGGCGACCGGCACGGCTTCCGCAGGCACCGGCACCTGAGCCGCCGCGGCCTGCTCCGGCAGGCGCCCGTGCTCCGGCCGGACGCCGCGGTCGGCGCGCTCCGCTACGAGGACGGGCACGTGGACGACGCCCGCCTCGTCCTGACCCTGGCCCGTACGGCGGCGCGCGAGGGCGCCACCGTGCTCAGCCGGGTGAAGGTCACCGGCCTGTCCAGCCGCTCCGACCACACCGTGGCGACCTGCGTGGACGTGCTGAGCGGTGAGGAGTTCACGATCCGGGCCCGGCGCGTGGTCCTCGCGACCGGTCCCTGGTCGGGGCTCACCCAGAAGATGCTCGGCGCCGGAGACGTCCGGGTGCGCGCGTCCAAGGGCGTGCACCTGGTGTTCTCCCGTGAGCGGCTGAAGTTGGACAGCGCCCTCATCGTGCGCACGCCCACGTCGGTGCTGTTCGTCATCCCGACGGGCGACGTCGTGCTGCTCGGCACCACCGACACGCCGTGGGAGATCGGCCCCGGGCCGGTGCTGCCGACCGGCGCGGACGTCCGCTACCTGCTCGACCAGGCCAACCAGTGGCTGCGCGAGCCGCTGCGGCAGTCGGACGTGCTCGGCGTGTACGCCGGCCTGCGGCCCCTCGTGGACCAGCCCGACCGGCAGAAGACCCAGGCGATCAGCCGTGAGCACGTCGTACGCGAGGTCGCGCCCGGCTGCGTGGTCGTGGCGGGCGGGAAGCTCACCACGTACCGCGTGATGGCGCGTGACGCGGTCGACGCCGTCGCGGGCGGGCTGCGCGCCGTGCGTCCCTCGGCCACCGAGCATCTCGGCCTGGTCGGGTCGAGCGGTTTCGTCCAGTCCTGGACCCGACGCGACGCGGCGGCGGCCGCCGCCGGGCTGCCGGTGTCGGCCGTGGAGCGGCTGGCCCGGCGGTACGGCTCCGACTACCCGGCGCTTCTCACCATGGGGCGGCGGGATCCCGAGCTGCTCAAGCCGGTGCCGGGGGCGCCCTCGTTGCTGGCCGCCGAGGTCCTCTACGCCGCGCGGCACGAGGCCGCCATGACCGTGGACGACGTGCTGCTGCGCCGCAGCAGGGCCGGACTGGAGACCGCCGACGGCGGAACCGCCGCGGCGCCCCACGTGGCCGCGCTGCTGGCCGGGGCGCTGGGCCGTACCGACGCGTGGGCGCGGGAGCAGACGGCGGGCTACCTGCACGCGGCCGAGGTGCGCCGGTCGGCGCTGGCCGCCACGGAGGACGCCGAGCTGGTCCCGCTGCTCGACGACCTGGCCGGCCGCAGGAGTGGTGCGGCATGACCGTCCTCTCCATCGACGCGGGGACGACCGGCGTCACCTGCCTGCTGGTCTCGGAGGACGGGCGGGTGCTCGCGCGCGGCCAGCGCGAGTTCCCGCAGCACTTCCCCGCGCCGGGGCTGGTCGAGCACGACCCGGACGAGATCTGGGCCGCCGTGCTCGCCGCGTCTTCGGACGCGATCGACGCGGCCTCCTCGCGGGGGGAGCGGGTCACCGTCTCCTGCGTGGGGCTGACCAACCAGCGCGAGACCGTCGTCCTGTGGGACCGCGAGACGCTGCGGCCCGCCACCCGGGCGATCGTGTGGCAGGACCGCCGTTCGGCCGGGGAGTGCGACCGGCTGCGGGAGCACGAGCCGCGCGTTCGCGAGCTCACCGGGCTGCGCCTCGACCCGTACTTCTCCGCCACGAAGCTGGCCTGGCTGAGCGCGAACCTCCCCGAGGTGTGGGCCGGGGTGCGCGCGGGCCGGGTCGCGGTCGGGACGGTCGACTCCTACCTGCTGGCCCGGCTGACCGGCGGGCGGCTGCACGCGACCGACCCGTCCAACGCCTCGCGCACCCTGCTGCTCGACCTCGCCTCGGCGCGCTGGTCGGGTGAGCTGGCCGACCTGTTCGGGGTGCCCGTGGAGGCGCTGCCGGAGATCGTCCCGTCCAGCGGGAGCATCGGCCGTACCGACCCCGAGCACTTCCTCGGCCTGGACGTGCCGGTCTCCGGTGTGGCCGGAGACCAGCAGGCGGCGCTGTTCGGGCAGGCCGGGTTCGCACCCGGCGCGATGAAGTGCACCTACGGCACCGGCAGCTTCCTGCTGGTCAACACCGGCGACCGGATCGCTCCGGCCGGCGCCGGGCTGCTGTCCACCGTCGCGTGGCAGCTTGAGGGGCAGCCCGTCCAGTACGCCCTGGAAGGGTCGGTGTTCGTCACCGGAGCCGCGGTGCAGTGGCTGCGCGACGGCCTGAAGCTGATCGAACGGTCCTCCGACAGCGAGCGACTGGCGGCGTCGGTGCCGGGCAGCGACGGCCTGATCTTCGTTCCGGCGCTGACCGGCATCGGCACGCCGCACTGGGACCCCCATGCCAGGGGCGCGATCCTCGGCATCACCCGGGGCACGACCGACGCCCACCTCGCCCGTGCGGTCCTGGACGGCATCGCGTACCAGATCCGCGACGTCGTGGAGGCGGTGACCGGGACGGCGGACATCCCGATCGCCCGGCTCGCGGTCGACGGCGGGGCGGCGGCCAACGACCTGCTCTGCCAGATCCAGGCCGACCTCCTCGGCAGGCCGGTCGTCCGGCCGGAGACGACCGAGACCACCGCGATGGGCGCGGCCTTCCTGGCCGGGCTCGGAGCCGGGGTCTGGAAGGACCTCCACGAGGTGGCCGAGACGGGTGACGGCCGCCGGGTCTTCTCCCCCCGGCCGCTGCCGGACGACGGGTACCGGCGCTGGCTCGACGCGGTGGACGCGGTGCGGAGGTTCGGCTCATGACGGCACCGACGGCCGGGACGCCGCCGACCGGGACGCCGCCGACCGGGGCATCGCAGAGCGGGACCACGACGAGCGGGACCACGACGGGGCCGCTGGCGGGCGTCCGGGTCGCGGACTTCTCCCGGGTGCTCGCCGGGCCGTACGCCACGATGCTGCTGGCCGAGCTCGGCGCGGAAGTGATCAAGGTGGAGCATCCGGTGCACGGCGACGACAGCCGCGCCTGGGGCCCGCCGCACGCGGGCGGCGAGGCCGCCTACTACCTGTCGGCGAACCGGGGCAAGCGCGGCCTCGCCCTCGACGTGAAGCATCCGGAGGGCCGCGAGGTCGCCCGGCGGCTGTGCGCGGGCGCGGACGTGGTGATCGAGAACTTCCGCCCCGGCGTCGCCGCGCGGCTCGGCCTCGACGAGGAGACCGTACGGCGGGCCAACCCCTCGGTGGTGTACTGCTCGATCAGGGGCTACACCGGCGACGACCGGCCGGGTTTCGACGCCACGATCCAGGCCGAGAGCGGCCTCATGCACATCACCGGCGAGGACAAGCCGATCAAGCCCGGCGTCGCGATCACCGACGTGCTGTCCGGGCTGAACGCGGCCGTCGCGATCCTCGGCGCGCTCTACCGGCGGGCGACCGCCGGAAAGGGCGAGCGCGTCGAGGTGTCGTTGATGAACTCGGCCCTGTCCGGGCTGGTCAACGTGGCCCAGAGCGCGCTCGTCTCCGGCACCGAGGCCGAGAGGTACGGCAACGCCCACCCGACGGTGGTGCCGTACCAGACGTTCGCGGCGTCGGACGGGTGGTTCGTGATCGCCGCGGGCAACGACCGGCTGTTCCGTACGTTGTGCGAGGCGATCGGGCGGGCGGACCTGGGAACCGACGCCAGGTTCGCCACCAACGGCGACCGGGTGCGTAACCGCGACGTGCTGATCCCCGAGCTCAGCGCGCTGTTCGCCACCCGTACGGCGGCCGAGTGGACGTCCCTGCTCGACGGGGCGGGTGTCCCGGTGGGCCGGATCCGCGGCGTGCTCGAAGCGCTCCGGGCGACCGAGGGGGCGACCTTCCAGGTCGAGCACCCCACGGCCGGGACCCTCGACCTGGTCCGCACCGGCTTCACCCTGGACAGCGTTCCCGCCGACAGGGAGATCGCGGCGCCGCCGCTGCTGGGGCAGCACACGCGGGAGGTCCTGACGGAGCTGGGCTTCGCCCCGTCCGACATCTCCCGCATGGAGGAGGCGGGCGTCGTCCGCCAGGCGGTGGACCCATCCACCTGACCGGCGTGCCAGGGGCCTCGTCGGAGCGTCGGGTCGTCCGGCGCCCCGACGAGGGCTTCTCGCCGGCCTTGTCCGGCGTCTTGTCCGTCAGCCGGCCCTGCCCGGGTCTTGTCCGTCAGCCGGCCTTGCTCAACATTCCGTGCGGGTCGAGCACGAACTTGCGCGCCGCGCCCTTGTCGAAGTCCTGGTACCCCCTGGGCGCCTGGTCGAGGGGGATCGGCGTGGCGTTCACCGCCTTGGCGATCTGCACCCTGTCGTGCAGGATCGCCATCATGAGCTGCCGGTTGTAGCGCATGACCGGACACTGGCCGGTGGCGAAGGACAGCGACTTGGCCCAGCCAAGGCCGATCCTGATCGACAGCGAGCCCTGCCTGGCCGCCTCCTCCTTGGCTCCGGGGTCGCCCGTCACATAGAGCCCGGGGATGCCGAGGGCGCCGCCGGCCCGGGTGACCTCCATGAGCGCGTTGAGCACGGTGGCGGGGTGCTCCGTGTCCGCCTCGCGCCCGTGTCCGCGCGCCTCGAAACCCACGGCGTCCACGGCGCAGTCCACCTCGGGCACGCCGAGTATCCGCTCGATGTGCTCCCCCGGCTCCCCCTCGGCCACGTCGGCGGTCTCGCAGCCGAAGCTGTGGGCCTGCGCCAGTCGTTCCTTGTTGAGGTCGCCGACGATGACGACCGCGGCTCCGAGCAGGAACGCGGAGGCCGCGGCGGCCAGCCCGACCGGGCCCGCGCCCGCGATGTAGACGGTCGAGCCCGGCCCCACCCCGGCGGTGACGCATCCGTGGAAGCCGGTCGGGAAGATGTCGGCGAGCATGGCCAAGTCGAGGATCTTCTCCATCGCCCGGTCCTTGTCGGGGAACGTGAGCAGGTTCCAGTCCGCGTACGGCACCAGCACGTATTCCGCCTGTCCGCCGACCCAGCCACCCATGTCGACGTACCCGTACGCCGATCCGGGCCGGTCCGGGTTGACGTTCTCGCAGATGCCGGTCTTGCCCTCCTTGCAGTTGCGGCAGCGGCCGCAGGAGATGTTGAAGGGGACCGACACCAGGTCGCCCACCTTGGTGAACTCGACGTCCGGCCCCACCTCGGCGACCTCGCCGGTGATCTCGTGACCGAGTACCAGGCCCTGCGGGGCGGTCGTGCGGCCGCGGACCATGTGCTGGTCGCTGCCGCAGATGTTGGTGGCGACGGTCTTGATGATCGCGCCGTGCCGGACCTTGCGGCCGACGTTGGCGGGGTTCACGCCGGGACCGTCCTTGAGCTCGAACTCCGGGTAGTCGGTGTCGTGCACCTCGACCTTGCCCGGACCTTCGTAAACGACGCCCTTGTTCCCAGGCATGGCGTGTCCCTCCTTGTGCCCGCGTCAACGACCGCCGCGGGCGGCGGAGAGACGGCGCGGGACGGCTGGGCCTTTCCCCGTGTGAACCGCGGAGCCCCGGGCTGGGCCGGAGATCACGGCCTTCTCCTCATTGTAAAACGCCCATTAATGATGAAATCGGTCACTCGATCCGGGATTGGGAAGGCGTACGGCAGCGCCGACGCAGCTCGTCCACGCGTTCGGTGAGCCCGCTCCGGTCGAGGTGCTCCAGCAGCGGCACCATGACCCGGCGGCTGCTGTCCAGCGCCCGCCGCGCCTCACTGACGGTGAACGGCTGCGGCAGCCGGGCGAGCAGCTCCGCCGCGTGGACGTCCGCCCCGGCCGGGAGCACGACACCGTCGGCCACCCGCAACAGCATTCCGGTCCGCACGGCCGCCGCCACCTCTCTGGGGCCGAGGCCCAGCTCGGCCAGCCGTCCCGCCTCCGGCGCGAGAAAGGGCCGGGCGGCCAGTTCGGCGCGCAGCCGCTCCACCGCCGCCGCGACGGGCGCGGGCAGGCCGGCGGGTCCGCTCACGATCCGCCCGTCGGCGACGGTGAGCGGCGGCTCGACGAGGGCGGCGACGAGCCGCCGGTCGGGCAGAGCGAGCTCGTGCCGTGCGGCCTCGACCGGCATCCCCGGCTCCAGCGGGTGGTCCGCCGCGTACCGCCGCGCCGCGCGGGGCAGCAGCTCCCGCAGCCGGGACCAGTACGCGGGATCGGCGTGCCAGTCCCCGGACACCGGGCTCCCGTCGGGCGCGCACCCCATGGCCCGCAGATCACCCTCCCGCAGCAGCCGGTGCGTGCGCAGGAGCGATCCGGCGTCGGTCCCGGCGGCGGCGAGCGCGGCGGCGCGCTCCCCGGCCGCGCCCCGGCGGCGCAACGCGGGAGGCCGGGCGTCGAGCACGGTCGCGCCGGCCAGCACCCGCACCCCGCCGTTCCCCGCACCGATCCGCACACTGTGGCCGGGATCGCGCAGGAGCAGCACGTCACCCACGTGCAGCGGCAACGGCCGGGCCAGGCGGAGCCGGACGATCCACCCGCCGAGCGGCCGTACGTCGCAGACCACGGCGGCGGACCCGATGTGCGCGGTCAGCCGCGACGGCAGACCGCGTCCGCCAGGCATGACGTCAGGCACGGCATCAGGCATGGTGTCAGGCACGGTGTCAGGCATGGTGTCAGGCACGGTGTCAGGCACGGTGGCCGCGGCCCCGACCGGGGTGATCCGTACGTCGGCGGCGTCGGTCCAGACCCACGCGCCCGGCGTGACGAGGGCCTGGCCGCGTTCCGGCGGCACGGCGGCGCGCAGGTTGAGCGCCACCCGGGCGACGCCGGACACCGAGCGCACGGTCTCCTTCAGGCTCTCGACCGCGCGGATCCGCGCCGTGCCCACGGGAAGCGCCAGCTCGTCGCCGGTCGTGACCGTGCCGGCGGGCAGCGTTCCCGTCACGACGGTGCCGCTCCCCCGCACCGTGAACACGCGGTCGATCCACATCCGAACCGGCGCGCGGGGATCCGGCGTCGGCAGCCTGGCCACCAGCCGGTCCAGCGCCGCCCGCAACTCGGCCAGGCCCTGGCCGGTGCGCCCGCTCACCGCCACCCGCTCCACGGAGTCGAGGCCGCTCTCGGCCAGCCGGGCCGCCGCCCGCTCCGTCGCCGACGCGGGGTCCGCCAGGTCGGCGCGCGTGACGGCGAGCAGGCCGTGCCGTACGCCGAGGGCTTCGAGGGCCACCAGGTGCTCCTCCGACTGGGGCATCCAGCCCTCGTCCGCGGCCACCACGAACATCACGGCGGGCGCGGGCCCCACCCCGGCCAGCATCGTGGCGAGGAACCGTTCGTGCCCGGGGACGTCCACGAAGGCCAGCCGCTCCCCCGAAGGCAGCGACGTCCAGGCGTAGCCGAGCTCGATCGTCAACCCGCGCCGCCGCTCCTCCTCCAGCCGATCCGGCTCCATCCCGGTGAGCGCGCGCACCAGCGTGGACTTGCCGTGATCGACGTGACCCGCCGTGGCGACGACGTGCATCAGTCCCGCACCGCCAGGACCGCCCTGGCCACGTCGCCGTCCCGCGCCCCCGGGACGGCGCGCAGGTCGATGAGGAGCCGCCCGCCCTCGATCCGGCCGACGACGGGCGGCTCGCCCGTACGCAGCGGGGCCGCGAACCGCTCGGGCAGGCTCACCGCGGCGCTCGCCAGCGTGACGCCGGGCGCTCCCCCGCCGCCCACGGTCGCCTCGCTGGACACGGCGCGCGCGTCCAGCCCGGCTCCCGCGAGCGCGCCCGCGAGGGCGCGGGCACGGGCCGCCAGCGCCTCCGGATCGGCATGCAACGCCTCGGCGAGCGGCGTCGCCGGACCCCGCAGGGTGGCCTCCAGTGCGGCCAGGGTCAACTTGTCCACGCGCAGGGCGCGGGCGAGCGGGTGCCGCCTGCACCGCTCGACCAGGTCGCGGCGGCCGAGCAGCAACCCGGCCTGCGGGCCGCCGAGCAGCTTGTCCCCGCTGGCCGTGACGAGATCGGCTCCGGCCCGCAGCACGCCCGCGGCGTCGGGCTCGTCCGGCAGCAGCGGCTCGCGGCCGAGGAGGCCGGAGCCGATGTCGGCCACGACGGGCACGCCGAGCCCGGCAAGCTCGGCGACGGAAGCGGAGCCGGTGAAGCCCTCGACGCGGAAGTTCGACGGATGCACCTTGAGCACGAACCCGGTCTCCGGGCCCACCGCCGCGAGGTAGTCGGCGCGTGAGGTCCGGTTGGTGGTGCCCACCTCGCGCAGCCGCGCCCCGGTGGAGACCAGCAGTTCGGGGATCCGGAATCCGTCCCCGATCTCGACCAGCTCGCCGCGGCTGATCACGATCTCGCGGCCCGCGGCCAGCACGGTGGCCACCAGAACGAGCGCGGCGGCGTTGTTGTTGACGACGTGCGCGTCCTCGGCGTCGGGCACGGCCCGCGCCAGCGCGTCCATGGCGCCGCGCCCGCGTCTGGCCCGCGTTCCCCTGTTCAGGTCGAACTCCACGTCGGCCGTGCCCGCCGCGGCCGTCACCGCGTCGATCGCGGCGGCGGACAGGGGCGCACGGCCGAGATTGGTGTGCAGCAACACCCCGGTCGCGTTGATCACCGGGCGGAGGCTGGTGGCACGCGGGGGCAGCGCGGCCACCGCCGCGCCGACGACGTCGTCCGGTCCCAGCTCGCCCTGCCGTACCCGCCGCTGGGCGGAGGCGACGGCTTCCCTGACGGCCGCCCGCCCGAGCCTTCCCTCCGCCGCGATCAGCTCCGGGGCGGCGAGGACGGTGTCGGTGCGGGGCACCCGTCTACGTTGATCCACTCTCCGAACATAGAACGGCACCGGGCGGCAGCCGAACCCGCCGGGCCGATGCCGTTCGACATCACCGCACGTCAGAGGTTCCGTTGCCGCCACCCTCGAAGCTTCCGGTTTCAAGAAGGGCGTCATCTACTGGTACGCGAAGGTCTGCGACGCATGCGGGTCGCCCGGCCCGGCGTGCCGTGGAGTCCGGTCGTGGCGGGGTCGGCGACGAGAACGGCGGCCATGTTCACGCCTCGGAGACGACGACCTCCGAGCCTCCCGGAGCCGGGCCTTGTGTCGCGCTCCGGTACCGTCACCAGGGGCTGACCCGCCCCGGAGGCGAACTCCTTCCGCGGGGAGCGGCGAGCCCGAGTGGAGGCGTGGAGGCGTGACCGGGTCGTGGTGGTGGGACCTGCTGATCGGCGTCACCGTCGCGTTGTCCGTCACCTGGTCGGCGCTGATCGTGACGCTGGCGATCGTCCGGCCGCGCGGCGGTCTGCTGCGTGAGGCGCTGCGGCTGCTGCCCGACGTGCTGCGCCTGGTGCGTCGCCTGGCCGCCGATCCCGCCCTGCCCCGCGGCGTACGCGTCCGGCTCGTGCTCCTGCTGGCCTACCTCGCCGTCCCGATCGACCTGGTGCCGGACTTCATCCCGGTTCTGGGCTACGCCGACGACGTCATCGTCGTCATCGCGGTCCTGCGCTCGGTGGTGCGCCGGGCCGGTCTGGACGCCGTGCACCGCCACTGGACGGGAACCGATGACGGCTTCGCCGCCCTGTCCCGCCTGACCGGGCTCTCCAAGGTCGACGCCGAGATCGACGACGGAGGCAGCTCAGACAGCTGCTGACAGCACGGACAACACGGACAGCGGAGCACCCGTACCGCGCCTCGTCGTCCTCCGCCGTTGCCGTTCAGCCGTGGTCCCCGGCCTCGGCGGCGGCGCGGAGCCGGTCGGACAGGGTTCGCAGCACCGGCACGAGTTCGGGCGGGTCGAGGACCTGGAAGTCGAAGCCCTTGACGGCGACGTGGAGGGCGAGGTCGTCGAGGGAGTCGGAGCCGGTGTGCAGCACGCAGGTGTCCGCGTCCACGGCCTCCAGCCGTCCCGCCGCGGGTGAGGAGCGCCGGGCCACGGCTTCGATGGGCGCGTGGAAGAGGATGCGGGCCCGGTAGCGGTACGGCGCCGACGAGATGGCCTGTGAGACGTACCCGGCCACGTCCTCGTGCGGAGGGGTGCGCGGCGTGAACCGGGGCCCCGGCGGGCCGGGCGGCCCCTCGATCCGGTCGAGGCGGAAGGTCCGCCAGTCGGCGCGGTCCACATCCCAGGCGAGCAGGTACCAGCGGCGGGGCGTGTGGACCAGGCGATGCGGCTCGACGTTCCTGACGGTGACGCCGTCACGTCCGGGGTACCGCAGGCGGAGCCGACGCCGGTCCCGGCAGGCCGCCGCGACGGCGGTCAGCAGGTCGGGATCCACCGCCTCGGCCGCCGGTCCCGGCCCGACCAGCGGCACGGTCGTCGCCCGGAAGGCGGTCACCCGGTGCCGGAGACGCGACGGCAGCAGGTGTTCCAGCTTGGCCAGGGCGCGAACCGAGCTCTCCTCCAGCCCGGCCACGCCGCCGGTCGCGGCCGTGCGCAGTCCGATCGCCACCGCCACCGCCTCCTCGTCGTCGAGCAGCAGCGGCGGCAGGGACGCGCCCACGGCGAGCCGGTACCCGCCCGCGACTCCCGGCGTGGCGTCCACCGGATAGCCCAGGTCGCGTAGCCGGTCGATGTCCCGCCGTACGGTCCGCAGGCCGATCCCGAGCCGCTCGGCGAGTTCGGCGCCGGTCCAGTCGCCGCGCGACTGCAGGAGGGAGAGCAGGCGAAGCAGTCGAGCCGATGTCTCCAGCATGTGCTCATCGTGCCGCACCAGGGGACCAATTGGTGCCTGAACCTGACACCAATGGCTCGTACGGTCGGAGACATGACGAACAACGACAACACCTCCCCCCGGCGGGTCGCCGCCGGCACCGAGATCCGGCCCTATCGCATCGACATCCCGCAGAGCGACCTCGACGATCTGCGCGAACGGCTGGCCCGCACCCGGTGGACCTCCGACCTGCCGGGGACCGGCTGGGAGCGGGGCGTTCCGACCGCATATCTCCGCGGCCTCGCCGACTACTGGGCCGACGAATACGACTGGCGGGCCCATGAGAAGGCGCTCAACACTTATCCGCAGTTCACCACCACGATCGACGGGGTGGACGTGCACTTCCTGCACGTGCGTTCCGCCGAGCCCGACGCCACCCCGCTGATGCTGGTTCACGGCTGGCCCGGTTCCGTCGTGGAGTTCCTCGATGCCATCGGGCCGCTCACCGACCCCGTGGCGCACGGCGGTGACCGCGCCGACGCCTTCCATCTGGTGATCCCGTCCCTGCCGGGCTACGGGTTCTCCGGGCCGCTGCCGGGCACGGGCTGGACCGACGGGCGCACCGCCGAAGCGCTCGTCGAGCTGATGGCCCGGCTCGGATACGACCGGTACGGCGTGCAAGGAGGCGATGTGGGGGCCTTCATCGCCCCGCGGATGGGCACCGTGGCACCCGATCGGGTCATCGGGGTCCACGTCAACGCTCTGGTGACCTTCCCGACCGGCGACCCCGCCGACATGGCCGCACTGACCGAGGCGGAGCGCGCGCGGCTGGCGGCGATGAAGGAGTGGCAGGAGCGGTCGGGCGCGTACATGCAGCTCCAGGGAACCCGGCCGCAGACGATCGCGCACTCCCTCGTCGACTCGCCGGCCGGGCAGCTCGCCTGGATCGTGGAGAAGTTCCGGGAATGGACAGATCCGGCGGCCGAGCTGCCCGAGGACGCCGTGGACCGCGACCGGATCCTGACGGACGTGAGCGTCTACTGGTTCACCTGTACGGCGGGCTCGGCGGCGCACACCTACTACGAGCGGTTCACCGATCCGGGCATGTGGGCGCCGAGGGAGCGCTCGACCACGCCGACCGCCGTCGCGGTGTTCACCACCGACTTCTCCATCCGCCGGTTCGCCGACAAGGTGCACAACGTGGTGCGCTGGTCGGAGTTCGGGCGCGGGGGTCACTTCGCGGCTCTGGAGGCCCCCGACCTGCTCGTCGGCGACGTACGGGAGTTCTTCCGAACGCTCGCCTGAGGGGTCGCGGCGGCGCGGACGACCGACAGAGCCTTTACCAGCTCGGGAGAATGACGAGGAGGCGGCGCGCCGACTTCCCTGCTACGAAGGAGACATACCCCCGCAAACATCCAAAGCCGACCCAGGGAGGTCGTGATGGTGTGGCTGGACGTTGCGGTGGAAGCCGAAGGCCCCCACGCAGTCATCCATCCGTACGGGGAGATCGACCTGACGACCACGGGCATCCTGTGGGACACGCTCGAC
Source organism: Microtetraspora sp. AC03309 (assembly GCF_020826795.1). NCBI lineage: Bacteria > Bacillati > Actinomycetota > Actinomycetes > Streptosporangiales > Streptosporangiaceae > Microtetraspora > Microtetraspora sp. AC03309. Next base: position 79,678 of record NZ_JADDIL010000037.1, read on the forward strand.
CGCGTCATCCAGCAGGCGTCGGTCCCGAAGATCGAGGTGGACATGAGCGACGTGTCGTTCATGGACTGCGCGGGCATACGCGCTCTGATCCCGATCAAGCAGCACGTGAGGGAGCAGGGCGGCACGTTCGTGCTGACGCATGTCCCGCACGTCGTCGAGCGGCTCCTCTCCGCGGTGGGTCTCGATCACGAGCTCGAACCATGCGAGAAGCCCGGCTGGGAGCCGATCCGTTCCATGCCCTTCCGGGGGGACGGTCTCGGGTGGCCCTGGACACCGTCCCGCCCCTGACCGACCCCGTTGACCCCGAAATATCCGTACCAGCCGCCACCGCCCCGGCGGCCGATGTCAGCGATGTCACCGGCCGTCCGGGGCGGACGCATGCGGCAACCATGACGCGCGACTCCATGCCCCGCGACACCTCACAAGAGCCTCCGCATCCTCTCCGCGCTCCTCCAACCCGGCGTCTCCGCAGTTTCCGGTCGGCCGCTCCAGGAATCGCATCGCCCATGAACGCGCCATGGGCCCGCAGACGCCACAAAACCGGCACATTCCGTAAGATGCGTGATCTGTAAAATTTCCGATCCCGTAGATTTGCGGAGAACGCAAGAAGTGCTAGGGTCGACATCATGGGCACCGAAGGTGAGCGCATGGGGTTGCGCGAGCGCAAGAAGCAGGAGACCCGCATCGCGTTGAGCTGGGCCGCCATCCGCCTCGCCGTGGAGCGCGGGCTGGACAACGTTCGAGTGGAGGACATCGCCGCCGAGGTCGGCGTATCCCCCCGCACCTTCAACAACTACTTCTCCAGCAAGGGCGAGGCCATCGCCGCCCGGCACCTCGACCGTGCGCGGCTGATCGCGGTGGAGCTCCGCGCCCGACCGGCGTCGGAACCGCTGTGGGAGGCCATCACCAACGCGGCCCTGACACAGTTCGCGCTCGGACAGGAAGGCGGTGGCGAGGGAGTCCCCGACCGGCAATGGATCGACGGGGTCCGTCTGATGATCACGGAGCCGTCACTGATGGGTGCGTTCTCCAAGACCGCCGCGGCCGCCGAAGCCGAACTCACGGCGGCGATCGCCGAGCGCACGGGCACCGACGCCGCCCTCGACCTGTACCCGCAGTTGGTGGCCGGTGTGGTCGGGGCCGCCGTCCGGGTGGCCATGGAGCAGTGGCTGCAGGCCGACCCGCCTGTTCCGATCGCCGGGATCCTCCGCGACGCGCTCCACCGACTCTTCCAAGGACTGCCGGTTCCCTGACCCCGACCAGCGAGCCATCCGGACCGCGAGTCACCCAGACCGCGAGCCACCCCGCCGGGCAGGCCATGATCACCCCAACGGATGCCGGGTGAACGTCCTCCGACATTCCCCGACCCCGAGCTACCAGGGACTGTCGGACCGAACGCCTGACGAAACATCAGGTGTGACCTCGTTCGCCGAGCCCATAGCCCGTCCCCGTAGCCCGTCCCCGTAGCCCGTCCCATGTCCTGCGTCCGCGTGGCGGGGTCCGATTCCCGCGCTTTCCTCCGCATTTGCCCTGCGGCTCCGGTTCCCCGACTTGCCCGCGCTCTGTTCCCGCGCGTGACCGCACCTGACCCGAGGGCTGTTCCCGCGCGTGCCCGCACCTGACCCGAGGGCTGTTCCCGCGCGTGCCCGCACCTGCCCTCGCGTGCCCGCTCCGTGCCTGTCCGTGCCCTCCGTTACCGCGCCTGACCGCACTGTCTGTGCCCTGATCTCCCGTCTGTCGCCTGCTGTCCTGTTCCCGTCGTCCGAGGAGGACCTCCGATGTATTCCGACGTCATCATCGCCGGAGCCGGCCCCAACGGGCTGATGCTGGCCTGCGAGCTGAGCCTGGCCGGAGTACGCCCGCTTGTGCTGGAGCAGTTGCCCGAACGCACCGAGGAGAACCGGGCCAACGGCCTGGTCGGCCAGGTGGTGCGGATGCTCGACCGCCGCGGCCTGTACCGGCGCCTCACCGGCAGCACCGAACCTCCGCGCCCGGGGCCGAGCTTCGTGTTCGGCGCGCTGCCACTGGACCTGAGCACTCTTGAGGACAATCCGCTCTACGGGTTGCCCGTACCGCAGCGACGCATCGAGCAGGCCCTCGAGGAGCGGGCCATCGAGTTGGGCGTCGAGATCCGCCGCGGGCACGGGCTCACCGGGCTGGATCAGAACGCCGACGCGGTCACCCTCGACGTCGCGGGGCCTGACGGCCCCTACCGGCTGCGCGCACGCTTCCTGGTCGGCGCGGACGGTGGACGCAGCCTCACCCGCAAGCTGTCCGGCATCGACTTCCCCGGAGTGACCACGGACGACACGGTGTCCCGCACCGCGCACATCTCCGTGCCGGCCTCGCTGATCGACCCGGCCACCGGCGGGCTCGACGTTCCCGGATACGGACCCGTCCCGCCGTTCATGCACCACCGCACGGAACGCGGACTGTTCGTGTACGCGCCGTTCCCGTCAGGATCGCTGGCGTCCACGACGGAGTGGGACCCGGCCGCGGCCGACGACGGTCCGCTGACCCTCGACGAGCTGCGGAAGAGCGTACGCCGGGTACTCGGGACGGACCTGCCCCTCGGCCCGCCCGAGGGGCAGGGACCACACATGCTGCGCCGGCTGACCGGCGGCAATACCCGGATCGCCGACCGGTTCCGGGACGGTCGGGTGCTGCTGGTCGGTGACGCCGCCCACGTGCATTCCGCGATCGGCGGCCCCGGGCTGAACCTGGGCCTGCAGGACACGGTCAATCTGGGCTGGAAGCTCGCCGCCGAGGTCCACGGCTGGGCCCCGCCCGGCCTGCTGGACACCTACGAGACCGAACGGCGACCGGCCGCCGATCGGGTGGTCATGCACACCCAGGCCCAGTCCGCCCTCATCGCCCCGGGCAGCCAGGTCACCGCGCTACGCGTGCTGTTCGCGGAGTTGCTCGGCGATCGGCGGAACATCCAGCGCATCGCCGACCTGATGTCGGGCGCGGACATCCGCTACGACATGGGACCCGGTGCCGGGCACCCCCTGGCCGGCCGATGGGCGCCCGACCTGCCGCTGGACACCGGGAACGGCCCGGTACGGCTCGCCGACCTGACGACGAACGCCCGTCCGCTGCTGCTCGACCTGACCGAGGGCGCGTCGTTCACCCCGGAGCTGTCCGGATGGCACGACCGGGTGGACGCTGTCGCCGCAGGCTGTGACGACCCCACCGCCCCGGCCGCCCTGCTGCTGCGGCCGGACTGCTATGTCGCCTGGGCCTCCACCTCGCCCCATCCCGGTCCGGAGGAGCGAGCGGCCCTCCGCGCGGCACTGGAGCGGTGGTTCGGCAGCGCCCGCTGAACCGGTCGGGAGGGCGGCTCCCCGTCACTCGTTTCGCGTACGGGATGCTTGTGGTGGCCTGTCGGCGACGGATCACACCGTCTCCCACCTGGGCGTCTACACTCCGGTCCACGGCACCGAACGGCACGGCACCGCACGGCACGGTCGGCCGGCTCGACGCCCGCGGCGACCGCCGTCGCGGGCCGGGGTGCCGGTCCTTGGCCGTGCCGGCGGCGTCGGGGAGGAGTCGGGGAGGAGTCGTCGACGTCACACGGCTCATGGGTGAGGAGGTAACGCATGCTGCTCAGCCGTCTGCGCGTCCCCGGCCGCGTACCGGACGAATGGCCGTTCACCCTCCCGGCCGTAAGGCATCTGACCCGCGGGGTGCGGTTGACGGCGCCGGTGGTGTTCCTCGTCGGCGAGAACGGCTCCGGCAAGTCCACGATCGTCGAAGCGATCGCCGACGTGTGCGGCATCAGCTCAGGAGGCGGCAAGGCGGGAACCCGGTACTCCAGCACCGGCCCGGCGACTCCGCTCGGTGAGGTGCTCGACGCCGAGCTGACCACCACGGGAAGGCGGCTCGTCCATGGGCCGCGGCTCAAGCGGCGGGCATTCTTCTTCCGCGCCGAGACGCTGTTCAACCTCGGGCAGAACGTGTCCGGCCGGTACGGCTTCTGGGAGGAGGACCTCACCGAGCAGTCCCACGGCGAGGGTTTCTTCACCGTGCTGGACCGCATGGTCGCCGGGCCGGGGCTTTATCTCATGGACGAGCCGGAGGCGGCGTTGTCGTTCGGCTCGTGCCTGCGGCTGGTCGGGCTCATGGACCGCGTGGCCGCGGAGGGCGGGCAGATCGTGTGCGCCACCCACTCACCGATCCTGGCGAGTCTTCCCGGCGCGCAGATCCTGGAGCTCGACGACAACGGGATCCACACCATCCAATGGGAGAAGTTGCAGGTGGTGGACCATTGGCGGCGCTACCTGGCCAAGCCGGACTTCTACCTGCGGCACCTCCTCAGTCACGACGGCGACGGCGATGCCGACGGCGGCTGACCGGCTCAGTCCCGCCGGTGTTTCCGGCGGATCTTGATGTCCCGCATGTCCGTCACGGCGACGCGGAGGACCTTGTACGGGTGGCCGTGCGCGCCCAGCGCCGCGAGCGCCCCCTGGGCGGCCTCGTTCTCGTCGTCGTTCGGGCCCGGAGCCACCTGGCAGCGGAAGGTGAACGCCGAAACGCTCTGGTCGTGGGTGAAGGTCCCCGTCTCGGTGAAGGCGGCGCCTCCCGTCGCCAGGACAGCGGCCCGGCCCTCTTCGCTCAACCCGTCGAACTTGCCCGAGATCGTCACTCTGAACACAGTCAGTCCTTTCGTACGGCATAGGTGAGGACGCGTTCGCCGAGCAGGCTCTCGACGACCTCCAGGAGATCCAGCACGGCCTCGGCGATCGTGTCGGGCTTCTCCCCCGCCGCGGTGCGCCTGCCGATCTCGGCGAAGACCAGCGAGTGGAAGCAGCCGAGCTCCCAGGCCACCACGCGGGGCAACTGGTCGTCCGGCGCGGCTCCGGTCTCCTCGGCGAGGACGACGGCGAGTGCGTCGGTCATCTGCCGGCCAAGGTCCTCCAGCCTGGCCGTGAGCGTCGGGGCGGCCCGCATCATCTCGAAGACGCGGCCGAAGTTCTCGGTCAGCCCCAACTTGCGGTCGCGGTGACGCACCTCGTCGCGAAGATGGGCCAGCATCGCCCGCGCGGCGGACTCTCCGGGACGGCGGTGCCGCACGATGTCGGCGAGCCGGTCCGGGGACGCCTGATCCGGCGGCAGGACCAGGTCCTCCTTGCTCTGGAAGTAGTTGTAGACGGTGTTCACCGACACCTCCGCCGCCGCCGCGACCTCGGCGATGGTGACCTGGTCGAAGCCCCTTCGCACGAACAGGCCGATGGCCACGCCGGCGATGCGCTGACGCGTCTGCCGCTTCTTCCGCTCCCGAAGCCCTTCGGTCATGAGCAGAAATCTAAGCAGACTCCAAATATGAAGTCGACTGTATTTTTGCAGCACGCTACTTCTCCGACAGTCCCAGTCGGCACTTGGGCGAACACGGCCACCGCCGTCACGACGACGCGACCCGCCTGTTGATCCAGAAAGCATGAACACGATGAGTGTTTGTATTTACACTCTCCGTGACCAGCCTAGGTGGATGCGGAACCCACCTGATCTGACGCGGAGGCACTCATGACCACTGATTCAGCGACCCGCCGCAGGCGGGCTCCCCACCGGGCGGCGCTCGCCTGCACGACGGGTCTGCTGCTGGCCGCGCTGGGCACGGCGACGTCCGTACAGGCGCAGGCATCGGCGGCGGCCGCGGTCGCCCCGCCCCGGATCGGCGTGGTCAAGGGCGACGGCACCGCCCTCGTCAAAGAAGGCGGCCTCTCCACGACCTGGGTCATCGAAAACGCCGACATCACCCAGATCGCCCTCGCGGGCAACCGCATCGGCGTCCTCAAAGCCGACGGCACCGCCCTCGTCAAAGAAGGCGGCCTCTCCACGACCTGGGTCACCGAGAACACCAACGTCAAGCAGATCGCCCTCTCCGGCAACCGCATCGGCGTCCTCACCGCCGACGGCAAGGCATGGGTCAAGGAGGGCGGCCTGTCGGCCACCTGGGTGCTCGAGAACACCGACATCACCCAGATCGCCCTCGCGGGCAACCGCATCGGCGTCCTCAAAGCCGACGGCACCGCCCTCGTCAAAGAAGGCGGCCTCTCCACGACCTGGGTCACCGAGAA